>DASSVA010000115.1:0-12271 GCA_035706385.1 Solimonas sp.
GTCGGCGGCACCCTGTACGGGGCCAAGGACATCGAACGTCTGGCGTCGCTGCCGACCAAGGAGCAGGCCCTCGCGATTCTGGCGGGCACGATCCAGGCACCGATCACCAAGTTCGTCCGCACCCTGGCGGAACCCGCCGCGAAGGTCACCCGCGCCGTCAAGGCCGTGGCCGACGCCAAGGGCTGATCCGGCAGCAGCGTTCATTTCCGATACAGGCTTTCCCACACTTTTTTGGAGTTTTTGAAGATGGCTACGAAGGAAGAAATCCTTGACGCGATCGCCGGCATGTCCGTGATGGACGTCGTCGATCTCGTCAAGATGATGGAAGACAAGTTCGGCGTCAGCGCCGCCGCCCCGGTCGCCGTTGCGGCCGGTCCGGCTGCGGGCGCCGCCGCCCCGGCTGCCGAAGAGAAGACCGAGTTCACGGTCGTGCTCGCCGGCATCGACGCGGCGAAGAAGGTCAACGTCATCAAGGTCGTGCGCGAAATCACCGGTCTGGGCCTCAAGGAAGCCAAGGACCTGGTCGAAGGCGCGCCGCAGACCGTCAAGGAAGGCGTCGACAAGAAGACGGCCGACGACATCAAGAAGAAGCTGGAAGAAGGCGGCGGCAAGGTCGAGCTGAAGTAAGCCGATCGAACCGTTGCTCTCAAAGGCAACTTCGAAGCGTTGAGGCGAAGGCTGGGAGCCGGAAAGTTCATTTCCGGGCTCCCGGCCTTTCGCCGCTGCTGAAGAATTCAAACGTTTGACTTCCGACCGTCAAACGTTTGGATTTTTCGAGGCGCGCAAGCGCATCTGACGACAGAGGTAACCGATGGCCTACTCGTTCACCGAGAAGAAGCGTATCCGCAAGGACTTCAGCAAGCTGAAGGAGACGCTGGAAATTCCCTATCTGCTGGCGACGCAGATCGATTCCTACCGCCACTTCCTGCAGGCGGAAACGCAGCCGGCGAAGCGCAAGGACAGTGGCTTGCAGGCGTCGTTCAAGTCGGTGTTCCCGATGTCGTCGTACAACGGCGCCGCGGCGCTGGAGTTCGTCAAGTATCGCTTCGACGAGCCGGCGTTCGACGAGAAGGAATGCCGCGTCCGTGGCATGACGTTCGCTGCGCCGCTGAAGGTGACGGTGCGGCTGGTGATCTTCGATCGCGAATCGAAGGAAAAGCGCGTCAAGGACGTGCGCGAGCAGGAGGTCTATCTCGGCGAAGTGCCGCTGATGACCGACCACGGCACGTTCATCATCAACGGCACCGAGCGCGTCGTCGTCTCGCAGCTGCATCGTTCGCCGGGCGTGTTCTTCGATCACGACAAGGGCAAGACGCACAGCTCGGGCAAGCTGCTGTACAGCGCCCGCATCATTCCGTATCGCGGCTCGTGGCTGGACTTCGAGTTCGATCCGAAGGACAACCTGTTCGCGCGCATCGACCGTCGCCGCAAGCTGCCGGTGACGATCCTGCTGCGCGCGCTCGGTTACAACAACGAGCAGATGCTCGCGATGTTCCACGAGCAGAACGTCTTCAAGCTCGAGAAGGACGGCGCGACGATCGACCTGATCCCGGAACGCCTGAAGGGCGAGAAGGCGCAGTTCGACATCGTCGCCGACGGCAAGACGCTGGTCGAGGAAGGCAAGCTGATCACGGCGCGTCACATCAAGCTGATCGCCGAAGCGGGCCTCAAGAAGCTGACGGTGCCGGATACCTACCTGGTCGGCAAGATCGTCGCCAGGGACCTGGTCGCCGAAGGTACCGGCGAGATCATCGCCGCCGCGAACACCGAACTGACGCAGAACCTGCTCGCCAAGGCGCGCGAGTCGGGCATCAAGACGCTGCCGACGCTGTACATCAACGACGTCGACAAGGGCCCGTACATTTCGACGACGCTGAACATCGATCCGAGCAAGACCAAGCTCGAAGCGCTGGTCGAGATCTATCGCATGATGCGTCCCGGCGAGCCGCCGACCAAGGATGCGGCGGAGTCGCTGTTCCACGGCATGTTCTTCTCGCCGGAGAAGTACGATCTTTCGGCGGTCGGCCGCATGAAGTTCAACCGCCGCCTGCGCCGCGACGACGTCGAAGGCCCGGGCGTGGTCTACGACGGCGAGCTGTTCGCCAAGTTCAACGACGAGTTCTCGAAGAACCTGTTCGCCAAGTACGGCCGTGAGCATTCGGACATCATCGAAGTCGTGCGCGAGATCATCGCGATCCGCAACGGCGAGCAGCAGACCGACGACATCGATCACCTCGGCAACCGCCGCATCCGCGCGGTTGGTGAAATGGCCGAGAACGTGTTCCGCACCGGCCTCGTGCGCGTCGAGCGCGCCGTGCGCGAGCGCCTCGCGCTCGCCGAAGCCGAGAACCTGACGCCGCAGGACCTGATCAACGCCAAGCCGGTCAGCGCCGCGATCAAGGAGTTCTTCGGATCGAGCCAGCTCTCGCAGTTCATGGACCAGAACAACCCGCTGTCGGAAGTCACGCACAAGCGTCGCGTGTCGGCCCTCGGCCCGGGCGGCCTGACGCGCGAGCGCGCGGGCTTCGAAGTCCGCGACGTGCATCCGACGCATTACGGCCGCGTCTGCCCGATCGAAACGCCGGAAGGTCCGAACATCGGTCTGATCAACTCGCTGGCGTGCTATGCGCGCACCAACGAATACGGCTTCCTCGAAACGGCGTACCGCAAGGTCGTCGACGGCAAGGTCACCGATCAGGTCGAATACCTGTCGGCGATCGAGGAAGGCCGTTACGTGATCGCGCAGGCGAACTCGGAGCTGAACGCCAAGGGCCAGTTCCAGGCCGAACTCGTGTCCGTTCGTTTCCAGAACGAGTTCACGATGATGACGCCGGACAAGGTCCAGTACATGGACGTCTCGCCGCGCCAGATCGTGTCGGTCGCAGCCGCCTTGATTCCGTTCCTCGAGCACGACGACGCCAACCGCGCGCTGATGGGTTCGAACATGCAGCGCCAGGCGGTGCCGACGCTGCGCGCCGACAAGCCGCTGGTCGGCACCGGCATCGAGCGCCGCGTCGCGGTCGACTCGGGCAATGCGATCCAGGCCAAGCGCGGCGGTGTCGTCGAGAAGGTCGACGCCGCGCGTATCGTCATCCGCGTCAACGACGAGGAGACGGCGGCCGGTGAAGCGGGCGTCGACATCTACAATCTCGTCAAGTACATCCGCTCGAACCAGAACACCTGCATCAACCAGAAGCCGATCGTCACGCCGGGCGACAAGGTCGCGCGCGGCGACGTGATCGCCGACGGCCCGTCGACCGATCTCGGCGAACTCGCGCTCGGCCAGAACATGCTGATCGCGTTCATGCCGTGGAACGGCTACAACTTCGAAGACTCGATCCTGATCTCGGAACGCGTCGTCGAGGAAGACCGCTTCACGACGATCCACATCGAGGAGATGACCTGCGTCGCGCGCGAAACCAAGCTCGGCGCCGAGGAAATCACCGCCGACATCCCGAACGTCAACGAAGCGGCGCTGCGCAAGCTCGACGAGTCGGGCATCGTCTACATCGGCGCCGAAGTGAAGGCCGGCGATCTGCTGTGCGGCAAGGTCACGCCGAAGGGCGAGACGCAGCTGACGCCGGAAGAAAAGCTGCTGCGCGCGATCTTCGGCGAGAAGGCGTCCGACGTGAAGGACACCTCGCTGCGCGTGCCGGCCGGCATGGACGGCACGGTCATCGACGTGCGCGTGTTCACGCGTGAGGGCGTGAAGAAGGACAAGCGCGCGCTGGCGATCGAGGAGGCCGAACTGGCGCAGGTGCGCAAGGATCTGGCCGACCAGCAGCGCATCTTCGAGGACGACATCTACGATCGTCTGCGCAAGATCCTGCTCGGCAAGGCGGCCGACGGCGGCCCGAACAAGCTGAAGAAGGGCGCGAAGATCGACGCCGAGTATCTCGACTCGATCGAACGCGACAAGTGGTTCGAAATCCGTCTCGCCGACGACGACGCGCAGAACCAGCTCGAAGCGGCGAACAAGCAGCTGCGCGACATGCGCTCGGAGTTCGACAAGCGCTTCGAGAACAAGAAGCGCAAGATCCAGTCGGGCGACGAGCTGTCGCCGGGCGTGCTGAAGATGGTCAAGGTCTATCTGGCCGTGAAGCGCCGCATCCAGCCGGGCGACAAGATGGCCGGCCGCCACGGCAACAAGGGCGTGATCTCGCAGATCGTGCCGGTCGAAGACATGCCGCACATGGATGACGGCACGCCGGTCGACATCGTGCTGAATCCGCTCGGCGTGCCGTCGCGCATGAACATCGGCCAGCTGCTCGAAGTCCATCTCGGCTGGGCCGCGAAGGGCATCGGCCGCAAGATCGACGAGATGATCAGGCAGCAGAAGTCGGTCGCCGAACTGCGCAAGTACCTCGACAAGGTCTACAACAAGTCCGGCGGCAAGTCCGACGTCAATCTCGCCGAGCTGAACGACGCTGAAATCGTCAATCTCGCGCAGAACCTGACCGGCGGCCTGCCGGTATCGAGCCCGGTGTTCGACGGCGCCGCCGAGGAAGAGCTGAAGGAACTGCTCGAGCTCGCCGGCCTGCCGCGCAGCGGTCAGGCGCAGCTCACCGACGGACGCACCGGCGAGCGCTTCTCGCGGCCGATCACGGTCGGCTACATGTACTACCTGAAGCTGAACCATCTGGTCGACGACAAGATGCACGCGCGTTCGACCGGTCCGTACTCGCTCGTCACGCAGCAGCCGCTCGGCGGCAAGGCGCAGTTCGGCGGCCAGCGCTTCGGTGAGATGGAAGTCTGGGCGCTCGAAGCCTATGGCGCGGCGTACACGCTGCAGGAAATGCTGACGGTGAAGTCGGACGACACCAACGGCCGCACGCGCATGTACAAGTCGATCGTCGATGGCGATCACCGCATGGTCGCGGGCATGCCCGAGTCGTTCAACGTGCTGGTCAAGGAAATCCGCTCGATCGGTCTGAACATCGAGCTGGAACAGAACCAGTAGGCCTTGGCGAACGAATTCAGGAGTTATCGATGAAAGATCTGTTCAATCTGATCCGCAACCCCGAGGAAGCGGAAGACTTCGACGCCATCAAGATCGGCCTGTCGTCGCCGGAAGTGGTGCGCTCGTGGTCGTACGGCGAGGTCAAGAAGCCGGAAACGATCAACTACCGCACGTTCAAGCCGGAACGCGACGGCCTGTTCTGCGCGAAGATCTTCGGGCCGATCAAGGACTACGAGTGCCTGTGCGGCAAGTACAAGCGCCTCAAGCACCGCGGCGTGGTCTGCGAGAAGTGCGGCGTCGAAGTGACGGTCGCCAAGGTCCGCCGCGAGCGCATGGGTCATATCGACCTGGCGTCGCCGGTCGCGCACATCTGGTTCCTGAAGTCGCTGCCGAGCCGTATCGGCCTGCTGCTCGACATGCCGCTGCGCGCGATCGAACGCGTGCTGTATTTCGAAGCGCACATCGTCGTCGATCCGGGCCTGACGCCGCTCGAACGCGGCCAGCTCTTGACCGAAGAGGATTACCTGAACTCGGTCGAGCAGTACGGTGACGACTTCGATGCGCGCATGGGCGCCGAAGCGGTGCGCGATCTGCTGCGCGGCATCGACCTGCAGACCGAAGCGGCGAAGCTGCGCGAAGAGCTGAACACGACGACTTCGGAAACGAAGATCAAGAAGTTCGCGAAGCGCCTCAAGCTGATCGAGTACTTCATCCAGTCGAACAACAAGCCGGAATGGATGATCCTGACGGTGCTGCCGGTGCTGCCGCCGGACCTGCGTCCGCTGGTGCCGCTCGACGGCGGCCGCTTCGCGACCTCCGATCTCAACGATCTGTACCGTCGCGTCATCAACCGCAACAATCGCCTCAAGCGCCTGCTCGAACTGTCGGCGCCGGACATCATCGTCCGCAACGAAAAGCGCATGCTGCAGGAATCGGTCGACGCGCTGATCGACAACGGCCGCCGCGGCCGTGCGATCACCGGCACCAACAAGCGCCCGCTGAAGTCGCTCGCCGACATGATCAAGGGCAAGCAGGGCCGTTTCCGCCAGAACCTGCTCGGCAAGCGCGTCGATTATTCGGGCCGTTCGGTCATCGTCGTCGGTCCGACGCTGAAGCTGCACCAGTGCGGCCTGCCGAAGAAGATGGCGCTCGAGCTGTTCAAGCCGTTCGTGTTCTCGCGCCTGCAGCGTCTCGGCATCGCGACGACGATCAAGGCCGCGAAGAAGATGGTCGAGCGCGAGGAATCCCAGGTCTGGGACGCGCTCGAAGAGTGCATCAAGGAGCATCCGGTACTGCTGAACCGCGCACCGACGCTGCACCGTCTCGGCATCCAGGCGTTCGAGCCGCTGCTGATCGAAGGCAAGGCGATCAACCTGCACCCACTGGTCTGCACCGCGTTCAACGCCGACTTCGACGGCGACCAGATGGCCGTGCACGTGCCGCTGTCGCTTGAAGCGCAGCTCGAAGCGCGCGTGCTGATGATGTCGACCAACAACATCCTGTCGCCGGCCTCGGGTGATCCGATCATCGTGCCGTCGCAGGACGTCGTGCTCGGCCTGTACTGGATGAGCCGCGAGCGCATCGGTGCGAAGGGTGAGGGCATGGTGTTCTCCGACGTCGCCGAAGTGCATCGCGCGTACGAGAACGGCATCGTCGATCTGCAGGCGAAGATCAAGGTCCGCCTGTTCGATTACACCGAGGAAGGCGGCGAAGAGCTCTACCATCTGGTCGACACGACGACCGGCCGCGCGCTGCTGTCCGAAGTGCTGCCGAAGGGCGTGCCGCTGTCGGTCATCAACAAGACGCTGACCAAGAAAGAGATCAGCCGCGTCATCAACTACGTGTACCGCCGCTGCGGCACGAAGGACACGGTGATCTTCGCCGACCAGATGATGTACACGGGCTTCCGCATGTCGACCAAGGCCGGCATCTCGTTCTGCCTCGACGACATCATGATCCCGGCCGAGAAGGCCGTGATTCTCGAACAGGCCGAAGCCAAGGTGAAGGACGTCGACACCGAGTACAACCAGGGTCTGACGACCGGCGGCGAACGCAAGAACCGCGTCATCGACATCTGGTCGCGCGCCAACGACGACATCTCCAAGGCGATGATGACGCAGATCGGCTCGGAAACGGCGATCGGCGCCGACGGCAAGGAAGTCAAGCAGCCGTCGTTCAACTCCGTGTTCATGATGGCCGACTCCGGCGCGCGTGGCAGCCAGGCGCAGATTCGTCAGCTCGCCGGCATGCGCGGCCTGATGGCCAAGCCGGACGGCTCGATCATCGAGACGCCGATCACCGCGAACTTCCGCGAAGGTCTGAACGTCCTGCAGTACTTCATCTCGACGCACGGCGCCCGCAAGGGTCTCGCCGACACCGCGCTGAAGACCGCGAACTCGGGTTACCTGACGCGCCGTCTGGTCGACGTCGCGCAGGACATGGTCGTCACCGCGGAAGACTGCGGCGGCGAACAGGGCCTGCTGATGATGCCGATCGTCGAAGGCGGCGACGTGCTCGAACCGCTGCGCGACCGCGTGCTCGGCCGTGTCGTGCTGCGCGATGCGTACAAGCCGGGCAGCGACGAAGTCGCGATCCCGGCCGGCACGATGATCGACGAGAAGTGGGCGGACACGCTCGAAAAGAACTCGATCGACGAGATCTGGGTGCGCAGCCCGATCACCTGCGAGCTGCCGTTCGGCGTCTGCGCGAACTGCTACGGTCGCGACCTTGCGCGCGGCCATCGCGTCAACATCGGCGAAGCGGTCGGCGTCATCGCCGCGCAGTCGATCGGCGAGCCGGGCACGCAGCTGACGATGCGTACGTTCCACGTCGGCGGCGCGGCTTCGCGTGCGGCATCGGCGGACGGCGTCGATTCGCGTGCGGCCGGTACGGCGCGCGTGCACAACCTCAAGACCGTCACCAACAAGGACGGCCTGCTGGTCGCCGTTTCGCGTTCCGGTGAAATCGGCGTCGTCGACGCCAACGGCCGCGAGCGCGAGCGCTACAAGATTCCGTACGGCGCGACGATCCTGGTCCGCGACGGCGACGAGCTGAAGGCCGGCACGCGCCTCGCCAAGTGGGATCCGCACACCCATCCGATCGTCACCGAGCTGTCCGGTTTCGTGAAACTGCAGGACTTCACCGAAGGCCTGACCGTGACGCGCGAGACCGACCCGCTGACCGGCGTCGCGACGCGCGTCGTGACCGATGCCAAGGCGCGCGGCTCGGCGGCCAAGGACCTCAAGCCGACGATCATCCTGGTCGACGCCAAGGGCAAGCAGCTGACGTTCCCGGGCACCGACATTCCGGCCGCGTACGCGCTGCCGCCGAAGGCGATCATCGCCGTCGAGGACGGCGACGAAGTCGGCGTCGGCGGCACGATCGCGCGTATCCCGCAGGAAGCGTCGAAGTCGCGCGACATCACCGGCGGTCTGCCGCGCGTCGCCGATCTGTTCGAGGCACGCAAGCCGAAGGAACCGGCGGTGCTCGCCGAGACCAGCGGCACGATCAAGTTCGGCGCCGGCACCAAGGGCAAGCAGCGCATCAAGATCGTCCGCACCGACGGCAGCGAGGCGGAAATCCTCGTGCCGAAGTGGGTCGAAATCCGCGTGTTCGAAGGTGAATCGGTCGAACAGGGCGAAGTCATGTCCGACGGCGAACCGAGCCCGCACGACATCCTGCGTCTGCAGGGCGTCACCGCGCTGGCGAACTACCTCGTCAAGGAAATCCAGGACGTCTACCGCCTGCAGGGCGTGAAGATCAACGACAAGCACATCGAAACGATCGTTCGCCAGATGCTGCGCAAGGTCGAGATCACCGAGCCGGGCGACAGCAAATTCCTGCAGGGCGAGCAGATCGAGATCTTCCAGGTGCTGGCCGAGAACAAGCGGCTCGAAGGCAAGGGCGAGCGCGGCGCGAAGTTCGAGCGCCAGCTGCTCGGCATCACCAAGGCCTCGCTGTCGACCGAGTCGTTCATCTCGGCGGCCTCGTTCCAGGAAACGACGCGCGTGCTGACCGAAGCGTCGGTGCGCGGTTCGCGCGACGAACTGCGCGGCCTGAAGGAGAACGTCATCGTCGGCCGTCTGATTCCGGCCGGCACCGGTCTCGCCTACCACGAGCAGCGCCGCAAGGCGCGCGGCGGCAGCCTGCTCGCCGACCTGCAGGCGTCGGCGCTGAACTCGACCGGCAGTTTCGATGCGACCAGCGGCGACCGCCTGTCGGCGAGCCGTCCGACCGCATCGGCGACCGCCGACGACGAAGGCCACGATCGCGAGGAAGCCGGCGGCGACGAGGGCGGCGACGAATAGCGGTCACCGCATGAAGAATCCCGGTTCGGGCCTCGGTCCGGACCGGGATTTTTTGTCGGTGCCGGCGCGCACGGGCGGCGCACCGGAATCGTGGCGGGTCATGACGCAGCTTGTCGTTGACTCCGCTGCCGCTCACCTTTATGATTCGCGCCCTTTCCCGACGGCCGCCCCCTGTGGCGGGTCGTCTTTTCTTTGTCAAGCCGGGAAGTTCCAAACGTGCCAACAGTCAACCAGTTAGTGCGCAGCGGCCGCTCCGTCGAAGCGACCAAAAGCAAAGTGCCTGCGCTCACCGGTTCGCCGCAGAAGCGCGGCGTCTGCACCCGCGTCTACACGACGACGCCGAAGAAGCCGAACTCGGCCTTGCGTAAAGTCTGCAAGGTCCGCCTGACCAACGGCTTCGAAGTGATCTCCTACATCGGTGGCGAAGGCCACAACCTGCAGGAGCACTCGGTCGTCATGATTCGTGGCGGCCGTGTCAAGGATCTTCCCGGTGTCCGTTACCACACCGTGCGCGGCGCGCTCGACTGCGCCGGCATCGACAAGCGCCGCCAGAGCCGTTCCAAGTACGGCGCGAAGCGTCCGAAGGACGGCGGCGCGGCCGCTGCCAAGAAGAAGTAAGAGCCGGGCCCCAGGCGCCCGAGTAAGGCACGGACTTTTCCGTGCCTGAAGACCACTGAAGGATTCAAGTCATGTCCCGTCGTCGCAAGCCGGAAATCCGCAAGGTTCTCCCCGATCCCAAGTACAAGAGCGAACTGGTTTCCAAGTTCGTCAACATGGTGATGGAAGACGGCAAGAAATCCGTCGCCGAAAAGATCGTCTACGGCGCGCTCGAACAGATCGTCGCCAAGAAGAACGTCGAGGCGCCGGCCGAGTTCCTGCAGGCCGCGTTCGATGCGGTCGCGCCGACCGTCGAGGTCAAGTCGCGTCGCGTCGGTGGTGCCACCTACCAGGTGCCGGTCGAAGTCCGCGCCTCGCGCCGCACGACGCTGGCGATGCGCTGGGTGATCGACGCCGCCGGCAAGCGCGGCGAGCAGGGCATGGAAAACCGTTTGGCCGGCGAACTGCTGGATGCTTCCGAGCATCGCGGTGCGGCCGTGAAGAAGCGTGAAGACACGCACAAGATGGCCGAAGCCAACAAGGCTTTCGCCCATTTCCGCTGGTAAGACCATTCCCATTGCATAACGGGCTCGCCGACCTCATATCGGGAGCCCGTTTACAGACGAGTTCCTGACATGTCCCGCACGACGCCCATCGAGCGTTACCGCAACATCGGTATTTCCGCTCACATCGACGCTGGCAAGACCACCACGACCGAGCGCGTCCTGTTCTACACGGGCGTCAACCACAAGCTCGGCGAAGTCCATGACGGCGCCGCGACGATGGACTGGATGGAGCAGGAACAGGAGCGCGGCATCACCATCACGTCGGCGGCGACGACGACGTTCTGGACGGGCATGGGCAACCAGTTCGACCAGCACCGCATCAACATCATCGACACGCCCGGACACGTCGACTTCACGATCGAAGTCGAGCGTTCAATGCGCGTGCTCGATGGCGCCTGCATGCTGTACTGCGCGGTCGGCGGCGTGCAGCCGCAGTCGGAGACGGTGTGGCGCCAGGCCACCAAGTACGGCGTGCCGCGCCTCGCGTTCGTCAACAAGATGGACCGCACCGGCGCCGACTTCTTCAAGGTCTATCGCCAGATGAAGGAGAAGCTGCGCGCCAACCCGGTGCCGATCGTCATTCCGATCGGTGCCGAGGACAAGTTCCAGGGCGTCGTCGACCTCATCAAGATGAAGGCGATCATCTGGGATGAAGCGTCGCAGGGCATGAAGTTCGAATACGGCGACATCCCGGCGGACCTCGTCGCGACCGCGAAAGAGTGGCGCGAGAAGATGGTCGAGTCGGCCGCCGAAGCGTCCGAAGAGCTGATGAACAAGTATCTCGAAGAGGGCGACCTCTCCGAGGAAGAGATCAAGAAGGCGCTGCGCCAGCGCACGATCGCGCTCGAAATCTTCCCGATGCTGTGCGGCTCGGCGTTCAAGAACAAGGGCGTGCAGGCGATGCTCGACGCGGTCGTCGAATATCTGCCGTCGCCGACCGAAGTGCCGGCGATCAAGGGCGAGGACGCCGAAACCGGTGAGCCGGTGGAACGTCACGCCGACGACAACGAGCCGTTCTCGGCGCTCGGCTTCAAGATCATGACCGACCCGTTCGTCGGTCAGCTGACGTTCGTGCGCGTCTATTCGGGCGTGCTGAAGAAGGGCGACAGCGTCTACAACTCGCGCAGCGGCAAGTCCGAGCGCATCGGTCGTCTCGTGCAGATGCACGCCAACGATCGCCAGGAAATCGACGAAGTGCGCGCCGGCGACATCGCCGCCTGCGTCGGCCTCAAGGAAGTCTATACGGGCACCACGCTGGCCTCGGCCGACAAGCCGGTGATCCTCGAGCGCATGGAGTTCCCGGAGCCGGTCATCAGCCAGGCGGTCGAGCCGAAGACCAAGGTCGACCAGGAAAAGATGGGCATTGCCCTCTCCAAGCTCGCACAGGAAGACCCGTCGTTCCGCGTCAAGACCGATGAGGAAACCGGCCAGACGATCATTTCCGGCATGGGCGAGCTGCACCTCGAAATCCTCGTCGACCGCATGAAGCGCGAGTTCAAGGTCGAGGCCAACGTCGGCGCGCCGCAGGTGGCGTACCGCGAAACGATCCGCAAGACCGTCGAGCAGGAAGGCAAGTACGCCAAGCAGTCCGGCGGCAAGGGCCAGTACGGCCATGTCTGGCTGCGCATCGAGCCGCAGGAAGCGGGCAAGGGTTACGAGTTCGTCAATGCGATCGTCGGCGGCGTGATTCCGAAGGAATTCATTCCGGGCGTCGACAAGGGCCTGAAGGACGCGATCAAGAACGGTGTCATGGCCGGCTACCCGGTCGTCGACATCAAGATCACGCTGTTCGACGGCTCGTACCACGACGTCGACTCCAGCGAAATCGCGTTCCGCGTCGC
>DASSVA010000116.1:0-4362 GCA_035706385.1 Solimonas sp.
ACGTCATGGAAGCGCTGTCGCACCTGACCGACGTGCAGGCCGAACTCGACAAGGTCTATGCCGCGTACGCCGAGGAAAATGCCGACTTCGACAAGCTCGCAGCGCGCCAGCAGGAACTGGAAGCGCAGCTCGCCACCAACGACGGCCACAACACGGACGTGATCCTCGACAAGGCCGCCGAGGCGCTCAACCTGCCGCCGTGGGATGCCGACGTCACCAAACTGTCGGGCGGCGAGCGCC
Organism: Solimonas sp.; assembly: GCA_035706385.1. GTDB lineage: Bacteria > Pseudomonadota > Gammaproteobacteria > Nevskiales > Nevskiaceae > Solimonas. The sequence continues at coordinate 241 of DASSVA010000116.1, forward strand.
GCCGCGTCGCGCTGTGCCGCCTGCTGCTGAGCAAGCCGGACATGATCCTGCTCGACGAGCCGACCAACCATCTCGACGCCGAATCGGTCGCGTGGCTCGAAAAGTTCCTCAAGGATTTTCCCGGCACGATCATCGCCGTCACGCATGACCGCTACTTCCTCGACAACGTCGCCGGCTGGATCCTCGAACTCGATCGCGGCCACGGCATTCCGTGGCAGGGCAATTATTCGAGCTGGCTGGAGCAGAAGGACAAACGCCACGAGACCGAGCAGAAGCAGGAAGACGCGCGCGCCAAGGCGATGAAGGAAGAGCTCGAATGGGTGCGCAAGAACCCGAAGGGCCGCCAGGCCAAGAGCAAGGCGCGCATCAAGGCGTTCGAGGAACTCGCATCGCAGGAATACCAGAAGCGCAGCGAGACCAAGGAACTGTACATCCCGCCCGGCCAGCGGCTCGGCGACGTGGTGATCGAAGTCAACAACCTCGCCAAGAAATTCGGCGACCGCACGCTGTACCAGGGCGTCAGCTTCTCGGTACCGCGCGGCGCGATCGTCGGCATCATCGGCGCGAACGGCATGGGCAAGACCACGCTGTTCAGGATGCTGACCGGCCAGGACAAGGACTACACGGGCGAGATCAAGATCGGCGAGACCGTGAAGTTCGCGTACGTCGATCAGAGCCGCGACGCGCTCGACGGCGACAAGACCGTGTTCCAGGAAGTCGCCGAAGGCAAGGACATCCTCAAGGTCGGCTATTTCGAGATGCCGTCGCGCGCGTATATCGGCCGCTTCAACTTCAAGGGCGAATCGCAGCAGAAGCGGCTCAAGGAACTGTCGGGCGGCGAACGCAACCGCGTCCATCTGGCGAAGATGCTGCTGCAGGGCGGCAACGTGCTGCTGCTCGACGAGCCGACCAACGATCTCGACGTCGAAACGCTGCGCGCGCTCGAAGAAGCGATCCTCGATTTCCCCGGCAACGCGCTGGTGATCTCGCACGATCGCTGGTTCCTCGACCGCGTCGCGACCCACATCCTCGCGTTCGAGGACTCCGGCGAGGTCGTCTGGCACGAAGGCAACTACCGCGAATACGAAGACGACTTCCGCCGCCGCACCGGCAGCGAGCCGGGCGTCAACCGCCGCTCGCGGCACAAGAAGCTGGGCTGATATCGAAGGGTTGTCCGCAGGAGCGGCGCAGGCCGCGACCGGCTCGGTGACGATGACCGTATTCGCGGCTTGCGCCGCGTCTACAGATGCCGCGGTCGCTCGCGGCGGAAGCCGAGACCGAACACGCGCGCCGGGATCGAGCGCACGATGCGGAAGCGCAACAGCGGCGGCAGCCACGCCGGCGGCTTCGGCGTCGACTTCGCGTTCAGCGCGGCGGCGATGACGCGGCGCTGGATCGTCAGCTGGATGCGCTGGATCAGTCGCGTCGGCGCCATGCGACGCTTCTGGACGGCGGCGAGCAGCGATTCGTCGATCGCGGCGTCGCCGCGCAGCGCGTCGGTCAGCCGGTTCGCCGCGCAGACCGCGTCCTGGATCGCGAGGTTGATGCCGACGCCGCCGACCGGCGACATCGCGTGCGCCGCGTCGCCGATCAGCAGCAGGCCGGGCCGGTGCCAGCGCTCGAGGCGGTTGACCTGCACGGTCAGCAGCTTGATCTGCTCCCAGCTTTCCAGGCTCGCGACGCGTGCCGCCATGAACGGCGCCGACGCGGCGAGACCGTCGCGGAACGCAGCGAGTCCCTGCGCCTTCAGCGCATCGAGTCCACCCTTGGCGATCACGTACGCGCATTGCCAGTAGTCGCCGCGATCGATCAACACCAGCATGCGGCCGCGATCGACGATGCCCATGCTGTGCGGCGGATCGCCGTCGCCGCGCGGCATGCGGAACCACAGCACGTCGATCGGCGCGCCGAATTCGCGGGCCGGCAGTTGCGCATCGGCGCGCAGCGTCGAACTGCGGCCGTCGCAGGCGACGACCAGATCAGCCTTGACGCGCAGGCTGCCGTGCGCGGTTTCGGCGACGACGCCGGTGACGCGCTCGTCGGCGTCGCGCAGCAGATGCGTCGCCTCGGCGTTCATCAAGAGCTGGAAGTTCGGATGGCGGCGCGCTTCGTCGGCGAGCAGATCGAGCAGATCCCACTGCGGTACGAACGCGATGTAGTCGAACGGCGACAGGCCGCTGAAATCGCCGAACGGATAACTGCGGCCATCGATCTGCAGCCGCAGTTCGCGCTCGCGGTGCTGCGGCAACCGCTCGAAACGCGGCATCAGCCCGAGATCGTCGAGAACCTGCAGCGTCGACGGATGCACGGTATCGCCGCGAAAATCGCGCAGGAAATCGCCATGCTTTTCGAGCACGACCGTGTCGACGCCGGCGCGCGCGAGCAGCAGGCCGAGCATCATGCCGGCCGGGCCGCCGCCGACGATGCAGCAGCGCGTGCGAAGGGTATTGGCGTTGCCCATGCCGCCAGTATGCGCGCCGCGAGCGGACATGCAACGCATCTGCCCGGTTCGCGAAACACGCTGCCGTTTTCGCGCACGACGAAAATGCGCGCGACCGCTTACGATGTGCGCCGCGCATCGCACAAGCACGATCACGACCCGACATGAGCAGTCCCCTCGCCTTTCGCTGGCACCAGCAGAAACTCAAGCCGATCGACTTCGTCCACGCCGTCGCGCTCGACGATCTGCTCGGTATCGACCGGCAGAAAGCGGCGCTGGTGCAGAACACGCAGCAGTTCGTCGCCGGCAAGCCGGCCAATCACGTGCTGCTGACCGGCTCGCGCGGCACCGGCAAGTCGTCGATCGTCAAGGCGCTGCTCAACGCGTTCGCGTCGCAGGGCCTGCGTCTGGTCGAAGTCTCTGCGCATGACCTGATCGATCTGCCCGATATCGTCGCGCCGCTGCGCGATCGCGACGAGCGCTTCATTCTGTACGTCGACGATTTCTCGGTGTCGTCGAGCGATCCGGCGCTGACCGCGCTGAAAACCGCGCTCGACGGCGGCATCGAGGAGCCGCCGGACAATGTGCTGATCTATGCGACGTCGAACCGTCGTTTCCTGATGCCGCAGGCCAAGCAGGACAACGCCGAATACCACTGGATCGACGACGAACTGCATCCGGGCGAATCGAGCGAAGAGAAAATCTCGCTGTCGGAGCGCTTCGGCCTGTGGCTGAGTTTCCTGCCGTTCACGCAGGACCAGTATCTCGACGTCGTGCGGCTGCATCTGCGCAAGCTCGGTTACGACGGCTGGGATGAAGACACCGAGAAACACGCGCTGCGCTGGGCGCTGAACCGCGCGTCGCGCTCGGGCCGCGTCGCGCGGCAGTTCGCGCGCGACTGGGCCGGCCGTCATGCCTGAACCGTCGCCGAACGCCGTCGATTGACTTTACGCCGGTGGCGGCCGACCATCCGGCCATGAATCCGATCCGCGCTCACCGTCTGCCGCGACACAGCCTCGGCGCCACGCTCGAGCGGGCCTGAGCCCCGGACTTTCCTGCGGTCCGGGGCATGCCCGGCACCCTTGTCACGATCGCCGTCCGCACCGCGGAAAACCCATCCGTTCGCGTGCGTTCACGAGTGCCAGCCTTCACCACATCACCTTCGCAGGACGCGTCGCGTCCTGCCACACAGACAGATTTCGAGGTTTTTCCGATGAAACAGCAACGGTCTTTCGACTCATCCTCGCCGCCGATCGTGATCGACGCGGCGCTCTACGACCGCCTGCGCGCAACCGCCGACGCGGCGACGCGCGACGCGCCCGACGTCGCCGAACGCCTGCTCGAGGAAATCGAGCGCGCCGAGATCGTGACCAGCGACGCGATGCCGGCCGACGTCGTCAGCATCGGCAGCATCGTCACCTACCGCGATGTCGAAACCGGCAGCACGCGGACGATCGAACTGGCGTGGCCGGGCGACGCCGATCCGCGGCAGCAGCGGTTCTCCGTCGTCAGTCCGATCGGCGCCGCGCTGATCGGCTTGGCGACCGGCCAGACGATGAACTGGCAGGTCCGCGAAGGCGAGCGCCGCCAGCTGACGGTGCTGAACGTCTCGACGCGCGAACGGATGTCGGCGGTGCCGGGCGTTTAAAGCCGTTGCTCGCTTTGTATTGCAGGAGCGCGCC
>DASSVA010000117.1:0-9989 GCA_035706385.1 Solimonas sp.
GAACAAACAGACCGTGCTGACGTTCATCGACGCGATGGGACGCAGCGACGGCGCCGCCGCGATCCCGTGCCTCGATCCGGAAGCGTTCACGCTCGCCAAGGGTTTCGGCAAGTTCGCCGGCGTGCGCCGTTACGAGACGATCGTCGGCACGATCGACGCGTTCAAGCAGCTATTGCCGACCGGGTTGCGGCCGACGATCCAGTCGGTGACGGCGGAAGGCGAACGCGTCGTCGTCGAGTTCGAAGGCAACGCCGAAACTTGCGACGGCCAGCCATACTGCAACCAGTACTGCATGGTGTTCACGATGCGCGACGGCCGCATCCGTCAGGTCAACGAATATTTCTGCACGATCCTCGCCGATCGCGTGCTGTGGCCGCTCGTCGAGCGCATGCAGAACGACATCCCCGGCTGAAAGCGCGGCGTCGCGCCATCCGCGACATCGCGCATCCGCGGGCGTAAGCTGCGGCGACGGCGACGGACAACACCCGGCACCGCACGCTGCGGCTCGCCCGGAGCCGATGACATGGGAGCGCCACCATGAGCGACGAACGTGCGATCTCCGCACACTACCGCCACGGCCATCTGCTGCAGGCGATCGAAAGCGCACTGGACCAACTCGGCAAGACGCCGGACAGCGTGACGATCGCGGACCTCGCGCCGGTCGACGAGTTTCATATCGGCGGACGCGTCGCGACCGCGCATTTGCTGAGTCCGCTCGGATTCGGCGCAAGCGACCATCTGCTCGACATCGGCTGCGGTCTCGGCGGCGCCGCCCGGTTCGTCGCCACCGAGTACGGCAGTCGTGTCAGCGGCATCGACCTGACCGAGGAATACATCGAAACCGGCACCGCGCTGTGCGCGTGGCTCAAGCTCGACGACAAGGTCACGCTGCGCCGCGGCAGCGCGCTGTCGCTGCCGTTCGACGCACGGGCGTTCGACGGCGCCTACATGCTGCATGTCGGCATGAACATCGGCGACAAGCCGCGACTGTTCGCGGAAATTCATCGCGTGCTGCGCCCCGGTGCGGCGCTGGCGATCTACGACATCATGCGCGTCAATGCCGGCGCACTCGCCTATCCGGTGCCGTGGGCGCAGGACGATGCCACCAGCCTGCTCGATACGGCCGAGCAGTACCGGCGGGCGCTGGCCGGCGCCGGCTTCGAGGTCTCCGCGCCCTGCGATCGTCGTGACTTCGCACTCGAGTTCTTCAACAAGCTGCGCGAGAAAGCGGCGACAAGCGGACCGGCACCGCTCGGCTTTCACACGCTGATGAAAGACAGCACCGCCAGCAAGCTGAAGAACATGATCGACAACATCGTCAACGGTTACATCGCACCGATCGAAATCGTCGCGCATAAACCGGAATAGACGCGCTCAAACGCAAAAGGCCCGGATGCGTCCGGGCCTTTTCGCGGCATGCGCGAACGTCTCAGAACGCATCGCCCGGCACGCGCACGAAGCCTTCCATCAGCACGCGCGCGCTGCGCGACATGATCGCCTTCTTGACGACCCACTGAGCCCCCCCGTTCGGCGACGGTTCCTGCGCGGCCGCGGCGCCGACACGCAGCGAACCGGACGGATGGCCGAAACGCACCGCTTCGCGCGCGCCGCCACCGGCGGCGAGGTTGACGAGCGTGCCGGGAATCGCCGCCGCGGTGCCGATCGCGACCGCGGCGGTGCCCATCATCGCGTGGTGCAGCTTGCCCATCGACAGCGCGCGCACGTTGAGATCGATCTCGCTGGCCTTGATCGGTTTGCCGCTCGACGCAACGTAGTCTTTCGGTTTGGCGACGAACGCGACCTTCGGCGTGTGCTGGCGCTTCGCCGCTTCCGAAACGTTCTTGATCAAGCCCATGCGCAATGCGCCGTACGCGCGGATCGTCTCGAACTTTTCGAGCGCTTCCGGATCGCCGTTGATCGCGTCGCGCAGTTCGGTGCCGGTGTAGCCGATTTCGTCGGCGTTCAGAAAGATCGTCGGAATGCCGGCGTTGATCATCGTCGCCTTCAAGGTGCCGATGCCGGGGACTTCGAGATCGTCGACCAGATTGCCGGTCGGGAACATCGATCCGCCTTCGTCGCCGTCCTCGGCCGGATCGAGGAATTCGATCTGCACTTCGGCGGCCGGGAACGTCACGCCGTCGAGTTCGAAATCGCCGGTTTCCTGGACCTGGCCATTGGTGATCGGCACGTGCGCGATGATGGTCTTGTTGATCTGCGTCTGCCAGATGCGCACCGTGCAGACGCCGTCCCGCGGAATGCGTGCCGCGTCGATCAGGCCGTTGCTGATCGCGAACGAGCCGACCGCGGCGGTCAGGTTGCCGCAGTTGCCGGACCAGTCGACGAACGCCTTGTCGATCGACACCTGACCGAAGCGGTAATCGACGTCGTGATCGGCCTTCGCGCTCTTCGACAGGATCACGGTTTTCGACGTGCTCGACGTCGCGCCGCCCATGCCGTCGATCTGCGCGCCGTACGGATCGGGTGAGCCGATCACGCGCAGCAGAAATTTGTCGCGCGCCTCGCCCGGCACGCGGCAGCGCTCCGGCAGATCGTCGAGCTTGAAGAACACACCTTTCGACGTGCCGCCACGCATGTAGGTGGCCGGAACTTTGATCTGCGGAACGTGCGTCATGGGGTTCTCTGGTGTTTGCGACAGGCGCCGGATCAGGCGCCGTCCGGGATATCGGGTTCGACGACGTGCGCGAGCAGCGTCAGCGATTCCTGCCAGCCGAGGTAGCAGAACTCGGTCGGGATCATGTCGGGAATGCCTTCCTGCACGATCTCGATCTCGGTGCCGCACGCGACCGTCTTCAGCGAGACCGTCACCTGCATCTCGCCCGGCATGTTCGGATCGTCGAAGCGATCGGTGTGGCGGATGCGCTCGCCGGGCTTGAGCTCGACATAGGTCGCGCTGAACGAATGGCTGTGGCCGGTGCCGAAGTTCGTGAACGACATGTGGTAACCGCCGCCGACGCGCGCGTCCATGCGATGGACGGTGCCGGTGAAGCCGTGCGGCGGCAGCCATTTGACGAGCGCGCCGGGATCGAGGAACGCGCGATAGACGCGTTCGGCGGGCGCCTTGAGGACACGGTGCAGACGGACGGTTCCGGACATGACGTTATCTCCTTTGCAAGTTCGGCGGACGCCACGAAATATGGCGTCCTTCAGCTTCTCGACGAACGGGCGCCGGCGAAATCGACATGTCCGGTTCGCCGCTCACGCCGCCTTCGTCGATTCGAGGAAGTCCTGCGCGAAGCGCTGCAGCACGCCGCCCGCTTCGTAGATCGACACTTCCTCGTCCGAATCGAGCCGGCAGGTCACCGGCACTTCGACCGTCTCGCCGTTCCTGCGGTGGATCACCAGCGTCAGCGTCGCACGCGGCTTGCGCGCGCCGATGACATCGAAGGTCTCGGTGCCGTCGATGCCGAGCGTCAGGCGCGTCGTGCCCGGCTTGAATTCGAGCGGCAGCGTGCCCATGCCGATCAGGTTCGTGCGATGGATGCGCTCGAAACCTTCGGCGACGATCGCCTCGACGCCGGCGAGCCGCACGGCCTTCGCCGCCCAGTCACGCGACGAGCCCTGGCCGTAATCGGCGCCGGCGACGACGATCAGCGGCTGCTTGCGCTGCATGTAGGTTTCGATCGCCTCCCACATGCGCATGACCTTGCCGTCCGGCTCGACGCGCGCCAGCGAACCCTGCTTGACCTTGCCGTCGACGATCGCCATTTCGTTGATCAGCTTCGGGTTGGCGAACGTCGCGCGCTGCGCGGTCAGGTGATCGCCGCGATGCGTCGCGTAGCTGTTGAAGTCCTCTTCCGGCAGACCCATCTTCGCGAGGTATTCGCCGGCCGCCGAGGTCGGCAGGATCGCGTTCGACGGCGACAGGTGATCGGTCGTGATGTTGTCGCCGAGCACCGCGAGCGGGCGCATGCCCTTGAGCGTGCGTTCGCCGGCCAGCGCGCCTTCCCAGTACGGCGGACGGCGGATGTAGGTGCTCTGCGGGCGCCAGTCGTACAGCGGCTTGGCCTTGTTGTCGTCGACGACCTTGAAGCGGAACATCGGCTCGTAGACCTGACGGAAGAATTCCGGCTTCACGCTCGTGGCGATCACCGCGTCGATCTCGGCATCGGTCGGCCAGATGTCCTTGAGGTGGACTTCCCTGCCGTCCCTGTCCTTGCCGAGCACGTCCTTCTCGATGTCGAAGCGCACGGTGCCGGCGATCGCATAGGCGACGACCAGCGGCGGCGACGCGAGAAACGCCTGCTTCGCGTACGGGTGAATGCGGCCGTCGAAATTGCGGTTGCCGGACAGCACGGCGGTCGCATACAGATCGCGGTCGATGATCTCCTGCTGGATCTTCGGATCGAGCGCGCCGGACATGCCGTTGCAGGTCGTGCACGCGAACGCGACGATGCCGAAGCCGAGCGCTTCCAGATGCGGCAGCAGACCGGCTTCCTTCAGATACAGCTCGACGGCTTTCGAGCCGGGCGCGAGCGAGGACTTCACCCACGGCTTGCGCACCAGACCCTTCTCGACCGCGTTGCGCGCGAGCAGGCCGGCGGCGATGACGTTGCGCGGGTTCGACGTGTTCGTGCAGCTCGTGATCGCGGCGATGATCACCGCGCCGTCCGGCATCGTGCCTTCGTTCTGCGCCGGCATCTGCCAGTCGGCGGCGATGCCGCGTTCCTGCAGCGCGCTCGTCGGCAGGCGGCGGTGCGGATTCGACGGACCGGCCATGTTGCGGACGACGCTCGACAGGTCGAACGACAGCTTGCGTTCGTACTGGGCGGTCTTCAGATCGTCGGCCCAGAGGCCGGTGGTCTTCGCATAGTGCTCGACGAGCTTGATCTGCTCGGCGTCACGTCCGGTCAGCGTCAGATAGTCGAGCGTGTTGCGATCGATGAAGAACATCGCCGCGGTCGCGCCGTATTCCGGCGCCATGTTCGAGATCGTCGCGCGATCGCCGAGCGTCAGCGCCGCGGCGCCTTCGCCGAAGAATTCCAGATACGCACCGACGACTTTTTCCTTGCGCAGGAATTCGGTCAGCGCGAGCACGACGTCGGTCGCCGTGATGCCGGGCTGCGGCTTGCCGGAAAGCTCGACGCCGACGATGTCCGGCAGGCGCATCCACGACGCGCGGCCGAGCATGACGTTTTCGGCTTCGAGGCCGCCGACGCCGATCGCGATGACGCCGAGCGCGTCGACGTGCGGCGTGTGCGAGTCGGTGCCGACGCAGGTGTCGGGAAACGCGACGCCATCCTGCGTGTAGACCACCGGCGACATCCGCTCCAGATTGATCTGATGCATGATGCCGTTGCCCGGCGGAATCACGTCGATGTTGCGGAACGCTTCCTTCGTCCAGTTGATGAAGTGGAAGCGATCGTCGTTGCGGCGATCCTCGATCGCGCGGTTCTTCGCGAACGCGTCCTTCTCGAAACCGCCGTGCTCGACCGCCAGCGAGTGGTCGACGATCAGCTGCACCGGCACGACCGGATTGACCTGCGCCGGATCGCCGCCCATGTCGGCGATCGCGTCGCGCAGGCCGGCGAGATCGACGAGCGCGGTCTGGCCGAGGATGTCGTGGCAGACCACGCGCACCGGGAACCACGGAAAATCGAGATCGCGCTTGCGCTCGATCAACTGGCCCAGATAGTCGTTGATCTTCGCCGGATCGGCCTTGCGGACGATGTTCTCGGCGTGCACGCGCGCCGTGTACGGCAGCGTCGCCCAGGCGCCGGGCTTGATACTGTCCACGGCTTCACGCGCGTCGAAATAATCGAGCTTCGTGCCGGGAAGTGTCTTGCGGTATTTGGAATTCATGGGAACTCTTCAAAAGAGATGAACCACAGATTCCGCAGATTGACGCAGATTTAAAGAGGAAAATCTTTTCTGCGTCATCTGCGTAATCTGCGGTTAAAGGCTTTTACTTGCGATCCTTCAGCGGCACGAACTTGAGATCTTCCGGGCCGACGTAGTTCGCGCTCGGGCGGATGATCTTGCCGTCGATGCGCTGCTCGATGATATGCGCGCTCCAGCCCGAAGTGCGGGCGATGACGAACAGCGGCGTGAACATGTCGGTCGGCACGCCCATCACGTGATAGCTGACCGCGCTGAACCAGTCGAGGTTCGGAAACATCTTCTTGATGTCCCACATCACGGTTTCAAGGCGCTCGGCGATGTCGAACATCTTCATCGAGCCGGCTTCCTTCGACAGATCGCGCGCGACTTCCTTGATGACCTTGTTGCGCGGATCGGCGATCGTGTAGACCGGATGGCCGAAGCCGATGACGACTTCCTTCTTCTCGACGCGCGCCTTGATGTCGGCTTCCGCCTCGTCCGGCGTGTCGTAGCGCTTCTGGATCTCGAACGCGACTTCGTTGGCGCCGCCGTGCTTCGGACCGCGCAGCGCGCCGATGCCGCCGGCGATCGCCGAGTACATGTCCGAACCGGTGCCGGCGATGACGCGGCAGGTGAACGTCGACGCGTTGAATTCATGTTCGGCGTACAGTACCAGCGAGGTGTGCATCGCCTTGACCCACAGATCGCTCGGCTTTTTGCCGTGCAGCAGGTGCAGGAAGTGGCCGCCGATCGAGTCGTCGTCGGTCTCGACGTCGATGCGCTTGCCGTTGTACGCGTAGTGGTACCAGTACAGCAGCATCGAACCAAGCGAGGCCATCAGCTTGTCGGCGATGTCGCGCGCGCCCGGATGATTGTGATCGTCCTTTTCCGGTTTCGCGCAGCCGAGCACCGACACGCCGGTACGCATGACGTCCATCGGGTGCGACGACGGCGGCAGCTGTTCGAGCGCGACCTTCACCGCCGCCGGCAGTCCGCGCAGCGACTTCAGCCTGGCCTTGTACGCGGCGAGTTCGGCGATCGTCGGCAGCTTGCCGTGCACGAGCAGGTGCGCGATCTCCTCGAACTCGCATTGCGCGGCGACATCGAGGATGTCGTAGCCGCGGTAATGCAGATCGTTGCCGCTGCGGCCGACCGTGCACAGCGCGGTGTTGCCGGCGGCGGTGCCGGACAGCGCGACGGACTTCTTCGGCTTGATCGTCGGGGCGGTGGGTTCAGTCATGTCGGTCTCCTTGAAATTTCGTCATTCACTTTTTGCTTTTCGCAAAAAGCGCATCCAGCTTGTTTTCGAACGCGTGATAGCCGATGCGGTCGTACAGCTCGGCGCGCGTCTGCATCATGTCGATCACGTCCTTCTGATGGCCGTTCGTGCGGATCGAGGTGTAGACGGCTTCGGCCGCCTTGTTGGCGGCGCGGAACGCGGACAGCGGATACAACTGGATCGCGACGCCGACCGACGCGAGTTCCTCGCGCGTGAACAAGGGCGTGGCGCCGAACTCGGTGATGTTGGCGAGCACCGGCGCCTTCACCGCGTCGACGAACTTCTTGTACGTCGGCAGATCGTAGGCGGCCTCGGCGAAGATGCCGTCGGCGCCGGCTTCGACGCAGGCGATCGCACGTTCGATGGCGGCGTCGACGCCTTCGGCCTGGATCGCGTCGGTGCGCGCGATCAGGAAGAAATCGGCATCGGTCCTGGCATCGGCGGCGGCTTTCACGCGGTCGACCATCTCGGCCTTGCTGACGATCTCCTTGCCGGGCCGATGACCGCAGCGCTTGGCGCCGACCTGATCCTCGATGTGGCAGGCCGCGGCGCCGGCCTTGATCAGCGTCTTGATCGTGCGCTCGATGTTGAACGCGCTCGCGCCGAAGCCGGTGTCGATGTCGACCAGCAGCGGCAGCTCGCAGACGTCGGTGATGCGGCGCACGTCGACCAGCACGTCGTCGAGATTGTTGATGCCGAGATCCGGCAGGCCGAGCGAGCCGGCGGCGACGCCGCCACCCGACAGATAGATCGCCTTGAAGCCGGCGCGCTGGGCAAGCAACGCGTGGTTGGCGTTGATCGCGCCGATCACCTGCAAGGGTTTCTCGGCGGCGAGGGCGGCGCGAAACGCGGCACCGGCGGAAGACGTCATGGTCGACTCCTGATGGGGGCGGAACCGTTGCGACGGCGCCGCTTTCGAGATAGCGGCGCTTTCGTATCAAGGGACGTGCCAGTTCGAACGCCATCATCGGCAATCCAACAATTGATTGAATTATAAGGAATTCGTTCGAAAATCCCGTATGTGTTACGGTGCTCCTGTTCCATATTTTGTTTCACGAAACCGATGAAATGAAACATAATCTGCAACATGGAACTGCACGACAGCCCGCTGCCGACGATCTGGACCGTCAGCGTCACCCGGCTTTCCAGCCTGATGCGCGACGTCACGCCGGAATTCGACGGCCGCGCGCAGATCGACACGATCGATCTCGGCTTCGAGGAAGCCGTCACGCATATCCGCGAACGCCTGCAGCGCGAAGACTGCGACGTCGTGCTGTCGGCCGGCTCGAACGGCGAATACCTGCGCAACCGCATCGACAAGCCGGTCGTGCTGGTGCGCCCGGACGGTTTCGATCTGATGCAGGCGCTGGCGCGCGCGCGGCGCCATTCGAAGCGCATCGGCATCATCACCTATGGCAGTGAATCGCCGGCGTTCGCCGCGTTCAAGAAACAGTTCGATCTGAAGATCGAGCAGCGCTCGTACACGACGGCCGAGGAAGCGCGCGACATCGTCGGCGAGCTGGTCGCGCAGGGTTGCGGCGCGATCGTCGGCACCGGCCTCATCTCCGAACTCGCCGATCGTGCCGGCGTCGCGGCGATCCTCATGTATTCGCCGGAATCGATCCGCCGCGCGTTCGAGCAGGCGATCGATCTCGCGCGCATGCTGTCGGTCGCGCGCAGCGGCGCACGGCCGAGCGCGGTCGCGACCGACGCGCGCTACAGCCTGCGCCGGCTGATCGGCAACAGCGAGGCGATGGTCGAGTTGCGCGACCAGGTGCGTGTCTACGGCGCGTCCGATCGCACCGTGCTGATCAGCGGCGAGACCGGCACCGGCAAGGAACTGGTCGCGCAGGCGCTGCATGGCGCGAGCCCGCGCCGCGCCGCGCCGTTCATCGCGATCAATTGCGGCGCGATCGCCGAATCGCTGCTCGAAGCCGAACTGTTCGGCTACGCCGACGGCGCATTCACCGGTTCGCGCCGCGGCGGCCGCGTCGGCCTGATCGAAGCGGCGAACGGCGGCACACTGTTCCTCGACGAGATCGGCGAAATGCCGTTGCCGCTGCAGACCCGTTTGCTGCGCGTGCTCGAAGAACGCGAAGTGCTGCGCGTCGGCAGCGTCCGGCCGGTACCCGTCGACGTGCGCGTGATCGCCGCCACGCACAATCCGCTCGACCGGCTCGCCGCCGACGGCCGCTTCCGCCGCGATCTGTATTACCGGCTCAACGTGTTGCGCATCGCGCTCGCGCCGCTGCGGATGCGCAGCGACGACATTCCGCTGCTGCTGATGAATTTCCTGCGCGCCGCCGGTGCCGGCGCGATGGTGATCGACGCACCGGCGCAGGCGATGCTGCGCGCGCACGACTGGCCCGGCAACGTGCGCGAACTGCGCAATCTCGCCGAGCGCATCGCCGTGCTCGCGCACGCCGAATCGCCGCTGTCGGCGCTGACCCGGCCGCTGCTGCTGCGTTGCGCGCCGGAATTCGATGCGCGGCATGCGACCGCCGACGGCGCGCCGCAGGCCGCGGCGATCCCAGCGCGAACGCCGGATCGCAGGTCTGTCGATCCGGAAGCGCTGGCCGAAGCGCTGCGCGTGCACAACGGCGATCGCCGGCGCGCCGCCGATGCGCTCGGCATTTCACGCACGACGCTGTGGCGGCATTTGAAGGCGCGGGACAAGCAAGCACGCTGAGAAAACCTTCAGCGCCAATCGTCATTGCGAGCGCAGCGAAGCAGTCCAGTGCGTGGCTCGATCAGGATCCGGAGCTGGATTGCTTCGTCGCTTCGCTCCTCGCAATGACGGACAAATTTCTTCCCGCGCAGCAGGCGAATTCGCTCTACATGACCAGGAGCGCCGAGCCCCAGGTCATGCCAC
>DASSVA010000118.1:0-13809 GCA_035706385.1 Solimonas sp.
GCGTCGAAACTGAGCGGCATCCTGCCGCCCGGCCTGCGCGGTCTGCGCGGCGAACTGGAAGACAACTTCCGCGCGGTGCTGCGCGCGAACCTGGAAAAATGGGATCTGGTATCGCGCGACCGCTTCGACACGCAGGCGGAATTGCTCGCGCGGACGCAGAAAAAGCTGGCGGCGCTCGAACAGCGCATCAAGGCGCTCGAACAGCGGCCGGCCCCGGCGCCCGACATCGACTAGTTCGACCGAAACGCGCGTCGTAATGCGATCGCGCGCACAAATTCGCGAACCCGGACGTCCTAGCATGCGGGCATGACGCTCGCGATCGCATGGGCCCGCGCCCAGAACGGGCTGACCGCCGACCTGGTCACCGTCGAAGTGCATCTGGCGCCGGGCCTGCCCGGTCTGAACATCGTCGGACTGCCGGAAGCCTCGGTACGCGAGGCCAAGGATCGCGTGCGCGCCGCGATCGCCAACAGCGGCTACCGTTTCCCGCTGCAGCGCATCACCTGCAATCTCGCGCCGGCCGATCTGCCGAAGGACGGCTCGCGCTTCGATCTGGCGATCGCGCTCGGCATTCTCGCCGCCTCGAAGCAGATTCCGGACACGGCGCTGGCCGATCTGGAAGTGCTCGGCGAGCTGTCGCTGTCCGGCGAAATCCGCGCGGTGCGCGGCGCGCTGCCGGCCGCGCTCAAGGCGACCGCCGCCGGCCATGCGTTGCTGCTGCCGTCCGCCAATCACGCCGAGGCCGGCCTCGCGTCGGGCGCGCGCCTGTACGTCGCGCGCGATCTCGGCACGCTGTGCGCCGAATTGCATGCCGGCCAGTTGTCGACGGCGACGCTCGCGCCGCTGCCGCGTGCCGCACCGGACGTCGTCGACGATCTCGCCGACGTGCGCGGTCAGGCGCCGGCCAAACGCGTGCTGGAGATCGCCGCCGCCGGCGCCCACTCGCTGTTGCTGACCGGCCCGCCCGGCGGCGGCAAGTCGATGCTCGCGCATCGCATGCCGGGCATCCTGCCGCCGCTTGCCGATGACGAGGCGCTCGAAGTCGCGACCGTCGCGTCGATCAGCGGCGGCTTCGATCCGGCCGGCTGGGGCCGCCGTCCGTTCCGCGCGCCGCATCACACCGCGTCCGGCGTCGCGCTGGTCGGCGGCGGCTCGCAACCGCGGCCGGGCGAGATCACACTCGCGCATCACGGCGTGCTGTTTCTCGACGAACTGCCGGAATTCGATCGTCGCGTGCTCGAAGTGCTGCGCGAACCGATGGAGAGCGGCACGATCACCATCTCGCGCGCCGCGAAGCAATCCGATTTCCCGGCGCGTTTCCAGCTGATCGCGGCGATGAATCCGTGCCCGTGCGGGCATCTCGGCGATGCCGGCGGACAATGCGCCTGCACGCCGGATCAGGTCGCGCGCTATCGCGCGCGCATTTCCGGCCCGCTGCTCGACCGCATCGACCTGCAACTGTTCGTGCCGCGCGTCGAACGCGAGCACCTCGTCGGCGGCCCACCCGCCGAGCCGAGCGCCGCGGTGCGCGAACGCGTGATCGCCGCGCGCGACCGTCAACAGCAACGCCAGGGCAAACCGAACGCGCGTCTCGGCGTCTCGGAGACCGACGCGCATGTGCGGCCGTCGCCGGACGCGGTGTTGCTGCTGCAGCGCGCGATGCAGACGCTGGGTTTGTCGGCGCGCGGTTATCACCGCGTGCTGAAAGTCGCACGCACGATCGCCGATCTGGCGGCGCACGAACGCGTCGATGTCGCGCACGTCGCCGAGGCACTGCGTTATCGCGACCTGCAGCGCATCGGCTGATCGCGAAAAGACGAGGGCCGCGCATGGCGGCCCTCATCTCGCAGCGCGATCCGCTTACAGGTCGAAGCTTTTCTTCACGCCGACGACGAGCTTTTCGTCATCGTCCTTCAGATCCGTGCCGACCAGTCCGAACGTGAACGTGAAACCGTTGTCGAGCGTCTTCGCCAGCGTCAGGCTGTAGTCGAGGTAGTGCTTGTCCGGCGTGGTGTCGAACAGCGACACGACGAATGCCTGCGGCCCCTTGCCGACGCTGTAGCCGAGCTGCGGCGTCAGCGACAGCGAATCGCTGAGCGCGATCGGGTAATTGGCGGTGACGTAGGTGCCGTCTTCGTCCGTACCGAAGTAGTCGTTGGTGTAATAGACCTTCAGGCCCGCGCCGAAAGCGGTCGCCCCCGCGTAATACTCGATCGTGTCGGTCTTGGTGTCGTCGCGGTAGTAATAGAACAGCGCACCGACGTCGAACGCCACCGGGCCGGCGCTGAAGGTATAGCCGCCGTAGACATCGGTCTCGTACGTGATCTGCGACTGGTAGCCGGCGAAATCCGTGTTGGAAATCCAGGTGCCGACATACAGGCCGCTGTCATGCGCGTAATCGAGACCGCCCTGTATCGCCGCACCACCGGACTGCTCGACGCCGCGGAACATGTATTCGCTGAACGCGCCGACGTTGCCGGTGGCCGCCGCGAATGCGCTGCCCGAGAACGCCGTTGCGCCGACGAGGATGGCGCCCAGCATTGAACGCTTGAATTCCATTGTTTGTCTTCCCAAGTGGTTGGATGTTCCGCGTGCACCGTTGCAGGCGGCCCCGATGCCTCGTCGCAAGGCCCATGCCAGTGAGCGGCCGCCGGCACCGGCGTCGGGGGTTCTCCGTTCGGAGAAACGCAGATGCCGGCGATCGTTGGCAGATCGAATCAACATCGCCGGGCGCACGCCGCGCACCAAGATGGATGACGGCGCGGCCCATTGCGGGGCACCAACGAAAAACGCCGCCCGGAGGCGGCGTTTCTGCTGCAGCGAAGCCTTTACGAATCAAAGGCCGGTCTGCTTGAGCATGTGCTCGAGCGCGCCCTTGACTTCATCATCGCTGAGGCTGGCGTCGCCACCGCGCGGCGGCATCGAGTTGACGCCGCTGATCGCCTTCTTGAGCAGGCCGTCGACCCCGCCCTGCGACTTCAGGCGCGCACTCCATGCCGCCTTGTCGCCGACTTTCGGCGCGCCGAGCACGCCGGCGGCGTGGCAGCCGGTGCAGACCTTCGCGTAAACCTGTTCGCCAGTCATCGCCGGGCGTGCGGCCTGCGCGGCGGCCGCGAGTTTGACCAGCACGGAAGGGTCCGTCACCACGGTCGCGACCGGCTTGATCCGTTCTTCGAGACGCGCCTGCGCCTGCGGATCCTGATGCTCGTCGCCCGAGTCGAGCAGGCGTGCGGCAAAGGCACAGACGAGGGCGATCGCAATCAGCACGCCGAGCACCATGCCGAAATTGATGAAGAACACCTGGTCGTGGTTCTTGGGCTCCACTGACAACTCCTGACCGGCCTGGGAATTTGGTCGCGCAGTATAACGGCTTGCCCCAATCTGCGACTACAACGGCAGCATCGTCACCGTGCATGCCGGCACGGCCGCTGCTTACACTTGATGGTCTATGGACTTCGATACCTCCAGCGGTCTGATCCTGCTCGCCGCGCTGCTGTTTCTCGTCAGCATCCTGGCGACCGTGGTCACGCCGCGCGTCGGCGTGCCGCTGCTGCTGGTGTTTCTCGTGATCGGCATGCTGGCCGGCGAAGACGGCCCCGGCGGCATTCATTTCCAGAACTACGCGGTCGCCAATCTCGCGGCGACCGCCGCGCTCGCGGTCGTGCTGTTCGACGGCGGACTGCGCACGCGGATCCACAGCTTCCGCACCGGTCTGCGTCCGGCACTGGTGCTGTCGAGTGCCGGCGTGTTGATCACCGCCGCGATCACCGCCGCGTTCTGCGCGTGGCTGCTCGACCTGACGTTCGCCGAAGGGTTTCTGATCGGCGCGATCGTCGCATCGACCGATGCCGCCGCGGTATTCTCGCTGCTCGGCGCCAACGCCACGGCGCTCAACGAACGTGTCGCGTCGGCGCTGGAGATCGAGTCGGGCACCAACGATCCGGTCGCGATCTTCCTGACGCTGGCGACGATCGCGTATCTGCAGGCGCCGGACACGTTCGGTCTCGTCGACGCGATGCGTCTGCTGGCCTGGCAGATGCTGGCCGGCGCCGGCTTCGGACTCGGCGGCGGCTGGCTGCTGATGCGCGGCCTCAACCGCCTGCGCCTCGGCGATTCGATGTATCCGCTGCTGGCGCTGTTCGGCGGCCTGACGATCTTCGGCATCACCGCGATCATCGGCGGCAGCGGCTTTCTCGCCGTCTATCTCGCCGGCATCTTTCTCGGCAACCGCTCGGTGCGCGCCGCCGCCAGCATCCGCCGCTTCCACGACGGCATCGCCTGGATGGCGCAGATCGGCATGTTCGTCATCCTCGGCCTGCTCGCGTCGCCGCATCAACTGGTCGACGTGCTCGTGCCGGGCCTGCTGATTTCCGCGGTGCTGATCGTGGTCGCGCGGCCGGTCGCGGTCTATGTCAGCCTGCTGCCGTTCCGCTTCCGCTGGCGCGAACAGCTGTACATCGCCTGGGTCGGCCTGCGCGGCTCGGTGCCGATCGTGCTCGCGACCTATCCGTGGCTGGCCGGGCTCGACAACGCGCAGTTGTATTTCAACATCACGTTCTTCATCGTGCTGGTGTCGCTGGTCGTGCAGGGCTGGAGCGTCGCGCCGGCCGCCGGCCTGCTCGGGCTGCGCGTGCCGACCTCGGCGGCGCGGGTCCATCGCGTCGACATCGACCTGCCCGGCCAGCGTGGCTACGAAGTCGTCAGTTATCGCGTGCCGTCGAACAGCCAGTTGATCGGCCTGCGCCCGAAGAGCCTGCCGATTCCCGACGTCTCGCGCGTGATCTGCATCGCCCGCGACGGCAAGCTGCTGCATTACCGGCAATGGGGCGTCCTGCAGGCGCGCGACTACGTCTCGCTGCTCGCCGCGCACGATCAGTTGACGGCGCTCGATCGCATCTTCGAGTCGGTGAAACAGCCGTCCGAGCCGGCGACGCGGCGTTACTTCGGCGACTTCACGCTCGACGGCGACGCCTCGGTCGCGGCGCTCTGCGACAGTTACGGCATCGCGGTGCCCGACGGCGCCGGCGACAAGACCGTCGCGCAATTGCTGTTGACGCATCTGCCGCATCCGGTGATCGGCGATCGCCTGCGGCTCGGCGACATCCAGCTCGTCATCAAGAGCATCGACGGCGACCGTCCGACGACGATCGGCCTGCGGCTGCCGGGCTGAAGTGCGGCCTGCCCGGCCGCCGGCTTGTGTTTGCTGTCAGGTTTGTTACACAATCGCGGCTTCCACGCACCAGCTTCAGGCCCGCGGCAATGCCGCTGGACGATCTGGGGGAGAGCGCGGAAACGGGAGACACGCAGATGCGGCCCTGATTCCGCAACGCCGCTCGCAAAAAGAAACCCCCCGATGAATCGGAGGGTGAATGCGAGAAAGGCGCTTGGCCTTTCTGGAGGAGATCGGTCAGACCCGGTAACGCCACCCGGCTTACCGGGTTTTTCGTCAGCGGCTCATGTTGCGGTGCAGTATAAGACTGGCTGACCTATCGGTCAATAATGCGATCGGACGAGATCGCGCCCGCCGCTGCCGCCGGATCAGAACGTGCCGTGTCGCCTGTGGCCGCCGTACAATCCGCCTCCCTTTCGTGGAGATTCGCAATGGCGCTCTCGATGTATCAGGCCTCGGTGCCGGTTTTCGTCCGCATGCTCGGCAATCTGCGCACGCTGATCGAGAAAGGCGGCGCGTATGCCGAAGCCCGCAAGTTCGACGGCACGCTGCTCGCCGACAGCCGCCTGTTCGCCGACATGTTTCCGCTGGTGCGCCAGGTGCAGATCGCGACCGATGCGGCGAAGGGCTGCGCAGCCCGGCTCGCCGACGTGGAACCGCCGAAATTCGAAGACACCGAAAAGACACTGCCGGAAATCCTCGCGCGCATCGACAAGACGATCGCATTCCTCAACACCGTGAAAGCCGAACAGGTCGACGGCAGCGAAGCGCGACCGATCACGCTCGCGCTGCGCAGCGGTGAACTGAAGTTCGACGGCCAGAGCTATCTGCTGCATTTCGCGCTGCCGAACTTCTACTTTCACGTCACGACGACGTACAACATCCTGCGCCACAACGGCGTCGAAATCGGCAAGATGGATTTTCTCGGCCGCAGCGGCTGACGCGGCTGCCTTCAAGGCGCGGCGGGCAGCGCCGCGGCCCGTTCGCGGGCCAGCCGCTGCTGCAAGCGCTTGCGCGCGATGTCGACATACGTCCCGCACGCGCCGCGATCGACGAACGCCAGCGGATCGTGGCTGTCCTGCTGCGCTTCGCGGCGCTGCCAGAACGCCGACGCGTCCGGATGCGGCGTCAGCAGGATGTCGCAATCCAGATCGGCGATCGTGCGGAAACTGCGCGCGAAATCCTTGAGCACCTGCGGATAGTGAGTCGGCGCGGTGAAGCGGAAATCCGCCGCCGAGATCGCCGCCAGACTGTCGGCATAGACGATGTCCGCGCAACGATGGTCCTCGCACGATTGCCAGGTCCACGACGTGCCGCCCGGCGTGTGACCGCCGGTGAAATGCGCTTTCAGCCGCAGCTCGCCGAGCTTGACCGTGTCGCCGTCGCCGATCGTCTGCACGTGCGAGAACGACGGATACGCCAGCAAGTCGCCATATTGCGGATCGGCCGGTCCGCCGCCGCCATTGCGCAGCGCATTGGCGCTCCACGGACTCATCAGCACCTGCGCGCCGCTTTCGCGCGCGAGCTCGGCGATACCACCGGCATGATCGAAATGCGCGTGTGAATTGACGATCAGTTTGACGTCGTCGAGCGCGAAGCCGAGCGCGACGATGTTGCCGGCGATCAGCGGTGCCGATTCCGGCAGCCCGCCGTCGATCAGCACATGGCCCTGCGGCGATGTGATCAGGATGCTGCTGACGCCGCGCGCGCCGACGTAATACGTGTTGCCGAAGATGCGGAACGGATCGACCGGCTCGTTCCACTGCGCGCAGTGCTCGCAGCTTGCGTCGGCCCGCGCGGCCAGGCCGCTGCACGCGAGCAGCGCGAACAGCAGCGCACGCAACATGATCCGCGACGGCGTTTCGACGATGGCGGCGCGTTTGGAAATGGCGGAGTTCCCGGCGGCAGCGCCGGCGGCACGGAGCCGGCGAACGCGCGCGGCGCGCAGGACCGGCCGCGTACGCAAAGATGGTGCGCCCGACAGGATTCGAACCTGTGACCCTTGGTTTCGGAAACCAATACTCTATCCAGCTGAGCTACGGGCGCGTCGGAATGCGGATTCTAAAGCACGCGCGATAGCGAAGCCATGCAGGCCGCCATCGGCGCGCGCGTCCGGCACAAAAAAGGGGCGGCCGCGGCCGCCCCTTCGAATACCGCGCGACCCGATCAGTGGCCGCCGCGCGCCGCCGCGCCGGGGCTGAACATCGCCGGCGTCAGCGGAATGTTGATGCGCCACCAGTCGTTGCCGCGCTCGTTGACGAGATAGCCCGCTTCGTAGGCTTTCGCCGTCAGGTCGTGGTACAGCGACGCGCCGCGATGGAAGGTCTTCGATTCCTGCGAATAGAAGTAGTTGACGAACGCCACGCGCCACAGCTGGCCGCGCGCGTCGTAGTTGTCGGCCCACAGCGCCATCCAGGTGTCCTCGTCGGCGTACAGGCGACGCTTGTGATAGATGTGACGGACGCCGTCCTTGAGCGTGCCCTCGACGATCCAGACGCGATGCAGCTCGTAGCGCTCGTAGTCGGGGTTGATCGTGTTCGGCTTGATCAGATCCGAATATTTCAGGCTCGGATCGTTGATCTTGAAGTTGTCGTACGGAACGTACATCTCCTTCTTGCCGACCAGCTTCCAGGTGTAGCGTTCCGGCGAGCCGTTGAACACGTAATCGTCGTCGACCGTGCGCAGGCCGGCCGGCGGCACCGGGTAGTCGAAGCCGACTTCCGGCGCCTGGCGGACGCGGCGGATGCCCGGCTGGTACTGCCACGACTGCGTCGCGTCGTTGGTGAAGTCGTTCGGCTGCAGGCCGACCGCGACGAAGCCCTTGTCGCGTTCCGGCAGCAGGTAGCCGGTGTAGAAGTACGCGTTGATCTTGTCCTGGAACGAGCCGCGCTTCTTCGGATCGTTGCCCGGGTTCATCGTCATGAACTTGTTGCGGCCCCAGGCGATGCTGCCGTTCGAATAGACGTCGGCGATGTCGCAGACGGCTTTCTCGGTCCACGCGCGATGCGGGTTGATGATGTTCCAGACCGCTTCGAGGCCGCTCTTCGGGAACGGGAACGGGATCGCGCCGCTGATGCCGGTGATGCCGAGGCCGTTATGGACGACTTCCGAGGTGACGGCATTTTTCTTGACCGTGTCGCAGACCCAGTCCGCGAAACGGAAGTCGCGGTGGCTCGGATAGACGTTCATCCGGTACGAATCCGGATACTGCTTGAGCAGCGCCTTCTCGCCTTCGGTCAGCTTGTCCTGGTACTGCGCCATGTTCTTCGACGTGATCGTGAACAGCGGCTTTTCGTTCGCGTACGGCCCCGGATCGTAGCCATACGGCTTCTTCAGGCCCGGCCAGGTACCGAAGTACTTGCCGGTGTACTCGGCGACGCCGTCCTTGGAGCCGGCCTTCTCGGCGCCCATGCAGGTCAGCTTCGGGCCGTTGAGCTCGGCCGCCTTCGCGGCATCGACCTTCGCATACGCATTGGTGGCGCCGAAGCCGGCCAGACCCGCGGTCAGACAGGACGCCACAACCAGTTTGAAATTCATTCGCTTCTCCTCGATGACGAAACCCTTGGCGACGGTTCCGTCCATTGCACGATCCGGATGCACGATGCGCGGCACGCGAGCGCGCCGATGTCATGTGCAATCGCCGCTCATCCTAATCGGCGGCCGGCGGGCCGCCTCATCCAAAGCAAGTATCCACGATCCGCCGCGCGGAGAACGGCGACGGCGGCGTCCTCAGCGGTAGTCCTTCAGCAGCTCGACGGCGATGCGCGTCTCGTCGGCGGAACGGCTTTCCATGTCGGCGACCGCCATTTTCTCGATCTTGCCGCCGAGCAGCGGCACGCTCGACTTCACGTCCCAGCGATAGGTCACCAGCGTCGCGTCGCCGTCCGGCGTCAACGCCATCGCGCACGTGCATTCCAGCGGCATCGCGCCGGCTTCGACCTTGACGCTGCCGGTCCTGCTGGCGGGATTCCAGATCTCTTCGTTGACGATCGTCGTCTCGGCCTTCTTGCCGATGCCCGGCATCTGCACCGGCACCTTGCGTTCGATGCGGATGCTGAACTGCCTGGCGTTGCCGGACTGCGCCAGCACCTTGTACGGCATGCCGAGCGCATCGAGCTTGCGCGTATGGAAATTCCTGTCGGTGAACATCTTGATGACGACGTCCGGCGATGCCGGATAACGCGCCTTGATCTCGTGCTTCATCGAAAGCTCCCGCTATTCAGTGAACCGTTCGAATGCCGATTTCGGCGAACCGCATTCCGGGCAGCTCCAGTCGTCCGGCAGATCGGCGAAGCGCGTCCCGGGCGCGATGCCGTGATCGGGCATGCCGATCGCCTCGTCGTAGATGTAACCGCAGATCACGCAGATCCATTTTTCCATGACGGGTCTTCGTATCGTCGCAGCGCGAAGGGTTTACGTCGCGGCGCGCACGACGCGCGGCGCACGCGCCGGCAGCGTCTCGCCGCGCCCGGCCGCGACGCCGGCGAGCAGCGCGCGCAACGCACCGCGCCAGTCGACCATCAGCGACGATTCGGCGATGTTCGCGAGCACCGCGCGCGTATGCGGCAGCTCGTCCTCGTCGCGTTCGGCCAGCGTCGTGCGCATCAGGCGATGCCAGGGTTCGCCGTTCTGCAGACTGGCGTTGAGGCCGATCGCGCCGCTCGCCGCGCCGATCGTCAGCATGCCGAGCGAATGGAACAGTGACGCCGCTTCGTTGATCGTGAAGCCGTGGACGCCGAGCGCGTCGACGAACTGTTCGAGGATGTCGACTTCGGCATGCGGCCCGAGCCGGCCGCGCAGCAGCTCGGCGATCAGTTGCGGCTCGCCGACGAACGCCTCGAACAGGCTTTCCGCGTAGCGCTCGGCGAGCGCCGACCAGTGCTCGTGCTCGCCGTCCGGCAGCCGCCGCGCGAGCGTGAGCTGGAACGCCGCGAGCCGCACCAGCTCGTCGCGATTGTGGACGTGGCGATACAGCGTCGCCTGCGCGACGCCGAGCCGGTCGGCGATCTGCTTGAACGTGACGGTGTCGAGCCCGAGTTCGATCGCCGCGGCGACGATCGCCTGCACCGACACCGCCGGCGGCCGGCCGACGCGCGCCGGCGCACTCATCCCCATCTGTTTTTTGCCGCTGATCTGCATGCGTCGCTGCTCTCTCCTGGCCGGAGTTTCAAGAATACCGCCTCGAAATACTTCGTCTGCTTGGATGACGGGCAAAACCTCAGCCGGCGGCGCGCCAGATCAGCGTGCCCGCACGCCATGTCGCACGGACCCCGGCGTTGCCGAGCTGGTCGCGCACCGCCCGCCACGACGCCGACAGCAGGCACAGGTCGGCGCGCTGGCCGATCGCCAGCGGCGGCGCGAACTGCGCCGGCGCGTGCAGCGGGCCGGTGAACAGCGCGAACGCCGTTTCCGGATCGACGCGCTCGTCGGCACCGAGCACGCGGCCGCGCGGCGTGCGCCGCTCGACCGCGGCCTGCATCGCGTGCCACGGATCGGCATCACCGAACGGCGCATCGGTGCTGCCGGCGAGCGCGACGCCCTGCGCCTGCAACCCGCGCACGCGGTACAGCCACGGCTGGTCGGCGGCATCGACATCGGCGAGATACGCATCGCCGCGCTCGGCGATGAAATTCGGTTGCGTGACGACCAGTACGCCGAGCGCCGCGATCGTCGTCGCCAGCTCCGGCGGCGCGACGCCGGCGTGCTCGATGCGATCGCCCGGCAACACGCCGGTCTCGCTCAGCGCCGCGAGCGCGAACGTCAGCTCGATGCGCGTCACGCAGTGGAACGCCGCGCCGCGGCCGACGGCGTGACTGCGGCGGATCGCCGCACACAGCGCGTCGAATTCCGGCAGTTCGTGTTCGTGCAGATGGAATTTGTGCGCGCCGCGCCGCACGCCGGCGCGATCGGTCTGCGCATCGAGCCGCGCATCGCCCATCACCATCAGTTCCTGCAGCCATTCGCCGCGCGCGCAGGCGTCGGCGAAATACGCGAAATCGTCGGGACCGTTGGTGTGCGTCGTATCGGTGACGCCGACGACGCCACGCGCCGCCAGCGCGCGACTCAGCGCGTGCAGCGCCGGCCGCTGCCGCGGCAGGCGCGTGCGCAACCAGTCGTCGGCATCGTAGAGCCGGCCGCTCAGGCGACCGCCGATCCGTTCGCACGGATCGCCGCCGGCATCCGCGTCGCGCACGCCGAGCGCGGCGAGCGCCGCCGAATTGAAGATCCACAGCCGGCCGCTGCGATGCTGGACGCGCAGCGGCCGCGACGCGACATATCGGTCGAGCCGGTCGCGGTCGAGATTCGCGACGACCGATTCGTGAAAGCCGATGCCGCGCAGCCAGCCGTCGCCGTCGGCCGCGGCGGCACCCAATGCGGCGGCGAGCTGCTGCTCGTCGTGAACCCGCGGCGGCCCGCACGCAATCGACGCGCGCGCGGCGGCCAGCGATTGCAGATGCAGGTGATGATCGCGCAGCGCCGGCAGCAGCGCGCCGCCGTCGGCATCGAGCACGTCTTCGCCAGTACGCGGCGACAGGCGCTCGCCGATCGCCGCGATGCGGTCTTCTTCGATGCGCACGTCGACAACATTGCCGAAATGCAGTTCGGCGCGACGGATCAGCATGCGATGCCCCAGTCGCGCAGCACCGCGGCGGTGTCGGCACCAAGCGGCCGCGCCGGCGCGGCTGCGCGACGCGCCGGCGGCGGGCGAATGTCGTCCGCCGACACGCGCGCGGTCCAGCGCCGATGACGATCGCGCAGCGCGTCGTCGTCATCGGGCGCGTCGAAGCGCGCGACATGCCGCACGACATCGCGCAGCGCGAGCGCGACCAGCCGTCCGCCGCCGGCGCGATAGCTGGCCCAGGCTGCGAGCGCGGCGTGCAGGCCGGTCAGCGGATCGGCGATCGCATCGCCGACGAACACCGCCTCGCCGCTCGCGCGCCGTTGCGTGTCGCTGAGCCCGGCCGCGACGCCGGCGTCGTCGCCGTACGCGATCCATTGTTCGTGCGGCTCGCCGCGGCCGTAACCGCTGAGCGCGATCCAGCTCAGTCGCGGGTTCTCGCGCAACAGCGCGTCGGCGTCGATGCCGAGCTGGCGCAAGGCGCGCGGACGCGACGCTTCGATGACGATGTCGGCGCGCAGCAACAGCTCGCGTAGTTGCGCGCGGCCGCGCGGCGTGTGGAAATCGAGCGCGACGCAGCGTTTGCCGGCATTGAGCAGATCGAAGAACGCCGCCGCGCCGCGCCGCGCGCCGTCGGGCCGCGTCGTGCTTTCGCACTTGACGACCTCGGCGCCGCAACGTTGCAGCAAATGCGTACACAACGGCCCGGCCCACAGCGACGACAGATCGACGACGCGCGGCGGCCGGCGCGGCGCGGCGGCGCGCGCGGCATCGCCGAACGATGCACCGCCGACGATCGAACACCACGCGGCATCGTCATCGCCGTCGCCGCTGAGCGCGAGCGCCAGGCCGAGTTCGCGGCCGCGTTCGAGCAGCGCCTCGCCCGACCGCTCGCGCACTGCGCGTTCGACGTCCGCCCAGCTCGTCGCCTCGCATTCCAGCCACGCCGGCAACAGCGTCCAGTCGTCGTCGCGTGCCAGGCTCAGCGCCAGCGTGCCGTCGACGGTCGGCAGCAGACGGCAGGCGCCGCCGCACGACACGCGGCCGGCGCGACGCAGGCCGGCATGCGCAGCGCGTTCGGACAGCAACCCGGCCGCATCGATATCCGCAAGATCGGTGTGCGGCGCGAGACTCGCGAGCGCGGCGAGCGCACCGTCGGCGCAGGCCGCGATCGGCAGCGGCGACATCAGCGGCGCGGCGTCGTCATGACCGGTCAGGCTCATCAGGCCGCTGCGCGCCCAGCGCCGCGCCGGATGTTCATCGCCGACGGCGGCCGGCGCGGCGTCGGCGCCGAGATCGCGCAGCAAGGTGTCGCGGTAACGGGCCGCGACCGGCGCGCTCATCTCAGCCGCCGCCGGCCTGCGACTGCTTGTGGATCCACTGTTCCTCGGCACGCCGCTTGACGGCGTCGGTCATGCCGCCGAAGCCGCGTTCGAGGCCGCCGCGGAACAGCGCGAGCACGACGACGCGCAGCCAGCCGCGCAACTCGAAATGCGAGTGATAGCGGCTGCGGCCGGCGTCGATCGCGGTGATGTCATGCGAGCGGAATGACGACAGCGCGCCGCCCGGCACCGGCTTCATGCTGTACGCGAAACGCCGGCCTTCGACGTATTCCTTCATCCACTCGCGCTGCGCCTGCGGCCGCGCGGTCAGCCTGACTTTCATGTCGATCGGATCGCCGGGCTGCAGCGTCGAGCGGCACTCGATGCAGAACGGATTCCATTCCGGGTACTTCGCCAGATCGCGGATGACGTCCCAGACGACTTCGGCGGGGGCATTGACCTCGATGGTCTTGTCGATGATGAACATGTCGGGTACGGCCTCGTCAGCAGTCGGGCGTGCCGGCGTCGCGCCAGCGGTTCTTGGCGGCGGCGGCGCGCCCCATCAGCTCGTCGGCTTCCTCAGGCAGCAGGAAACCTTCGGCGAGCGAGCGCTGTGTCGCCGCTTTCATCTTGCAATAGTAATCGGCATGCGTCGGATACAGCTGCGCGAGCCGCGCGTTGCTGAACGGCACGGTGAT
>DASSVA010000119.1:0-2726 GCA_035706385.1 Solimonas sp.
CATCAGGCCCATCGCGATCGCCGGCGCGATGATGAACGTGAACTTGTCGACGAACGGCGGCAGCCAGTCTTCCTTGAAGAAGATCTTGATCATGTCGGCGATCACCTGACCGAGACCGAGCGGGCCGACGCGGTTCGGACCGTAGCGGTCCTGCCACAGACCGAGCAGGCGGCGTTCGAGCCAGATCATCCACGCCGCGACGATGACCGTCACGAGCAGAATGACGACCGCCTTGACGCTCGCGATCAGTGCGGCGGTGAGCTGCGGATGCGCGTTGAACCAGTCGAGCATGCTCAGGCTCCCGTCACGGTGGCGACGACGCCAGCGGCCAGGTACGGAATGCCGGCGAAGCCGGCCGGCAGGCCGATTGTGCCCGCCGGCAGCGTGTCGCTGACGCGGGTCGGCAGACGCAGCGACTGGCCGTCGATGTTGACGGTCGCGTGACCGTTCGCACCGGTCTTCGCCAGATCGGCGCGCGCGATCGCGACGAACGCCGGAATCGAACGCTCGCGGATCGGCTCGGCGCGCGACGACAGTTCATCGCCGCCGAAATGCAGATGCAGCGCCAGCACGCGATAACCGTCGCCGGCCGGCGCAAACGCCGCCGGCACGTCATTGAAATACGCACGCGTCCCACTGCCCGCGAACAGCTGCTTGCCGGGATTGCCGCCGCGCAGATTGCCGCCGACTTCCTGCTGGAACTTGTTCCAGGCCTGCGGCGAATTCCAGCCCGGCGCCCACGCGTACGGCAGCAGTTCGCTCGGCCGGTCGAGCGCGCCGATGCCGTTGTAGCCTTCCATCGAGAAGCTCAGCGCGGTGTCGGCGTCCTGCGGCTGACGCGGCTCGTGCACGCTCTGGTTCGCGCGCATCGCGGTGCGGCCCGAATAGCGATGCGGTTCGCGCGCGATCTTCAGGCCATCGACGCGGAACGCCGCGTTCGGCGCCGCGCCGACGATGCCGGCGAGCGCCGGCACGGCCGCGGCACAGGCCGCGGTCATGTCGTCGAGAATCTTCCAGCGGCTCTCGCCTTCGAGATTCGCGAGCCAGCGCCACGATTCGGTGAGGCCGATGCCCGCGTCGTAATACGTCGGATCGAAGACCTGGAAATGGCGCTGCGCGCGACCTTCGTAATTGACCAGCGTGCCGTCGCCTTCGAACACCGTCGCCGCCGGCAGCACGACCTGCGCGCGCGCGGTGGTCGGCGAGGCGGTGTGATCGATGACGATCAGATTCTTGACGTTCGCGAGCGCCGCATCGAGCGCGGCCTTCGGCGCGCGGCGTTCGAGATCGTTCTCGAGCACGACCAGCGTGTCCGCCTCGCCGCGTTCGAGCGCGGCCAGCGCGGCGGCGAGCGGCTGCGGCTCCAGCAGCGCGAGACCGCAGCTGTTGGCTTCCGGCAGCGTCAGCACGAGGCCGGTGTCGGCGTTCTTCGCGTTCAGCGCCCACGCGATGTTCGCCGCGGCCTGCATCACCGCCGCCGAACCGGCGCCGGTGCCGGACACGATCAGCGGCTTCTTCGCTTTGGCGAGCGCATCGGCGATGGTCTGCGCGCGTGCGACGGTCTGCGCATCGAGACCGGCGACCGCCGGCGACGCCGCGTCGAGCGCATGCGCGACCGCGAAGCCGAGCCGCGCGAGATCTTCCGGCGCCGCGCGCAACGTGTCGCGCGCGATGTCGTCGAGCCGCGTCGCGTCGACGCTGGCGACGAACACCGGATAGCTGTCGCGCTGCAGAAGATCGGCGAGCGCGATCGTCTGCCATTCGGCGACTTTCTTCTCGGCGGCCAGCGCGTGGCCTTTGCCGCGCGCGGCCTGGCGCAGCGCGAGCGCGACGCGCGGCGCGGTCGCCGTCACGTCCTCGCCGAGCACCAGCACCGCGTCGGCGTTCTCGATCTCGGTGATCGTCGACGCGCGCACCGGGCCGTCGCGGACGATCGACAACGCCAGCTTGACGAGCGTGCCTTCGTGCGTCGCGTGGCCGTCATGGAAGTTCGCCGCGCCAACCAGTTCGCGCAACGCGAAGTTCGCTTCGACCGACGCGCGCGGCGAGCCGATCGCGATCGTCTTTTTCGCACCGTTGATCGCGGTGCGCGCCGCGGCGACGGCGACATCGCCGGCGACGGTCTGGCCGTTGACGAGCGCCCGGCGCGGGCGATCCTTCAGATTCGTGTAGCCGTAGCCGAAACGGCCGCGGTCGCAGAGGAAATAGCCGTTGAGATCGCCGTGGTAGCGGTTCTCGATGCGGCGGATCTCGCCGTAACGCTCGCCCGGCGAAACGTTGCAGCCGACCGCGCAACTCGCGCAGACGCTCGGCGCATACTGCATGTCCCACTTGCGCGTGTAGCGCTCGGAGTGGGTCTTGTCGGTGAACACGCCGGTCGGGCAGACCTCGGTGAGGTTGCCGGAGAATTCGGATTCGAGCGCGCCGTCCTCGACGCGGCCGAAGTAGACGTTCGCCGCGGCGCCGAACACGCCGAGATCGTCGCCGCCCGCGTAGTCCTTGTAATAGCGGACGCAGCGATAGCACGAGATGCAGCGGTTCATCTCGTGGCCGATGAACGGCCCGAGATCCTGGTTCAGGTGCGTGCGCTTCTCGAAGCGGTACGAACGGCTGTGATGGCCGGTCATCACCGTCATGTCCTGCAGATGGCAGTGACCGCCTTCCTCGCAGACCGGACAGTCGTGCGGATGGTTGGTCATCAGGAATTCGACGACCGACGCGCGGAA
>DASSVA010000120.1:0-5978 GCA_035706385.1 Solimonas sp.
ATTTCCGGAACGGCAGATCAAGCTGTCGTATGCCGTCAAGGAAAAGGAAGACGCGCAGGCGGGCGAGGTCATCGAGCGCAAGGTCGATTCGGTCGATTTCGGCCGCATCGGTGCGCAAAAGGCCAAGCAGGTCATCGTGCAGAAAGTGCGCGAGGCCGAGCGTGCGCAGATCGTCGAGGCGTATCAGGATCGCGTCGGCGAACTGATCTCGGGCCAGGTCAAGCGGCTCGAACGCGGCAGCGTGATCGTCGATCTCGGCGGCAACGCTGAAGCGATCATCCTGCGCGACCACCTGATTCCGCGCGAGCCGATCCGGCCGAGTGATCGCATTCGCGGCTATCTCTACGAGGTCAGCCCGCAGGTGCGCGGTCCGCAGCTGTTCCTGTCGCGCACGTCGCCGGAATATCTGATGGAGCTGTTCAAGCTCGAAGTGCCGGAAATCGCGCAGGGCCTGATCGAGCTCAAGGGCGCGGCCCGCGATCCGGGGCTGCGCGCGAAGATCGCGGTGCAGGCCAAGGACAAGCGCATCGATCCGGTCGGCGCCTGCGTCGGCATGCGCGGTTCGCGCGTGCAGAGCGTGTCGAACGAACTCGCCGGCGAGCGCGTCGACATCGTGCCGTGGGACGAGAACATCGCGCAGTTCGTCATCAATGCGATGGCGCCGGCCGAGGTCGAGACCGTGGTCGTCGACGAGGAAGCGCACGCGATGACGATCGGTGTCGCCGAGGAAAAACTCGCGCAGGCGATCGGCCGCGGCGGCCAGAACGTGCGGCTCGCGTCCGAGCTGACCGGCTGGGTCCTCAACGTCATGACCACGGCCGATGCCGAGTCGAAGAAGGACGAGGAAAACCAGTCGGTGCTGGAGATGTTCATGGAACATCTCGATGTCGATGCCGAAGTCGCCGGCGTGCTGGTGCAGGAAGGCTTCACGACGCTCGAAGAAGTCGCCTACGTGCCGGCGCAGGAAATGACCGAGATCGAGGAATTCGACGAGCAGATCGTCGAAGAGCTTCGCAACCGGGCGCGCGACGTGCTGCTGACCAAGGCGATCGCCAAGGCCGAGCAGCGCGCCCATGCGCAGCCGGCGGAGGATCTCCTCGCGGTGGAAGGCATGGATGAGGATACGGCGTACCAGCTCGCCGAAGCCGGATTTGCCACGTGCGAGGCGCTTGCCGACCTTGCGACCGATGAATTGCTCGAATCTCTGCCCGATTTCGGCGAGGAGCGCGCATCGAAACTGATCATGTCGGCGCGCGCCAAAGCCTACGCGTGAGATTGACTCAGGAATCTGGGCTCGCGCCCGGGGAGTACGGATGTCAACCGTAACTGTTCAAGATTTTGCCAAGGAGCTGAATCGTCCGATCGACGAACTGCTCTCGCAGTTCAAGGATGCGGGCGTGTCCGTCAAGGACGCGTCGTCGTCGATTTCGGCCGACGACAAGGTGGCGCTGCTCAACTACCTGAAGCAGAAGACCGGCGTGACGACCAGCGCCGAGCCGCGGCGGATCACGCTGAAGCGCAAGGAAACCACCGAGCTGAAGCTCGGCGGCGGCCGCGGCGCGCCGTCGAAGACGATCAGCATCGAAGTGCGCAAGAAGCGCACGTTCGTCAAGGCCGAGGAGCCGGTCGCCGAGCCGGCACCGGTCGCCGAGCCTGATCCCGAAGCGCTGCGCGCGGCGGAGGAAAAGCGTGCGGCCGAACAGGCCCGGCGCGAGGCCGCCGAGCAGGCGGCCGCGGAAGCCCGCGCGCAGGCCGAGCAGGCGGAAGCCGAACGTCAGCAGCAGGACGAGGCCGATGCGGCCAGACGTGTTGCCGCCGAAGCGGCCGACAAGGCCGAGCGTGCCGAGCACGAGCGCCTGCTCGTCGAAGATCCGCTGTACCGCGAGAAGTGGGAGCGTGAACAGGCCCGCAACCGCGCGTCCGAAAACATCCGTCGCGCCGCCGAAGCGGCGCGGCTCACCGCCAGCCAGCCGCGCGTGCAGCCGGCGCCGAGTCGCGCGGCACCCGCAGGTCGCGCGGCGCCGCCGGCCGGGCCGGCACCGAGCAACGATCGCGGCCGTGGCGGCCGCGACGATCGCGGGCACCATCGCCAGGAACTGCATCTGGCCGAGGGCAAGGGCGGCAAGCGCGACAAGAAGCAGCGCAAGCCGTCGGGCCGGATCAAGTTCGACAATGTGCACGGCTTCGAAAAGCCGGTCGCGCCGATCGTCCGTGAAGTCGAGGTGCCGGAAGCGATCACCGTCGGCGAGCTCGCCAACCGCATGGCGGTGAAGGCGGTCGAGCTGATCAAGGTCATGATGAAGAACGGCGTCATGGCGACGATCAACCAGACGCTGGACCAGGACACGGCCGCGCTGATGGTCGAGGAAATGGGCCACAAGGTGCGCATGGTCAAGGCCAGCGATCTCGAGGACAGCCTCGAACTCGCGGTGACCGGCGAGACGCTGAGCGACGGCGAGCGCGCTGCGCGGCCGCCGGTGGTGACGATCATGGGTCACGTCGACCACGGCAAGACCTCGCTGCTCGATCACATCCGCAAGACGCGCGTCGCGGCGGGCGAGGCGGGCGGCATCACGCAGCACATCGGCGCCTATCACGTCGAGACGGCGAAAGGCATCGTCACCTTCCTCGATACGCCGGGCCACGCCGCGTTCACGCGGATGCGCGCGCGCGGCGCGCAGGTCACCGACATCGTCATCATCGTCGTCGCGGCGGATGACGGCGTCATGCCGCAGACGCGCGAAGCGATCCAGCATGCCAAGGCCGCGAAGGCGCCGATGATCGTCGCGATCACCAAGATCGACAAGCCGGAAGCGGATCTCGATCGCGTCAAGAACGAGCTGGCGAAGGAAGAAGTGATTCCCGAGGACTGGGGCGGTGATACGCAGGTGGTCGGCGTGTCGGCGTTCACCGGTGCCGGCGTCGACGATCTGCTCGACGCGATCCTCGTGCAGGCGGAAATCCTCGAACTGACGACACCGGTCGATGCGCCGGCGCGCGGCAATATCCTCGAAGCGTCGATCGAGAAGGGCCGTGGCCCGGTCGCGACGGTGCTGGTCCGCGACGGTACGCTGCGTCAAGGCGACGTCATCCTGTCCGGTCCGCATTTCGGTCGCGTGCGTGCGATGTTCGACGAGAACGGCAAGCCGGTGAAGGAAGCCGGACCGTCGATTCCGGTGCAGGTGCTCGGCCTGTCCGGCGCGCCGGATGCCGGCGACGATGTCGTCGTCGTCGCCGACGAGCGCAAGGCGCGCGAACTCGCGCAGCTGCGCGAGCAGAAGCTGCGCGAACAGAAGCTCGCACAGAACCAGGCGATCCGCATGGAGCAGGTGTTCGCGAGCATGGGCCAGGGCGAACAGAAGTCGCTCAACATCATGGTCAAGGCCGACGTGCAGGGCAGTGCCGAGGCGATCACCGAAGCGCTGCGCAAGATTCCGAGCGAAGAGGTCAAGGTCAACGTGCTGTCGACCGCGATCGGCGGCATCAACGAATCCGACGTCGATCTGGCGGTCGCGTCGAAAGCGATCATCATCGGCTTCAACGTCCGTGCCGACGGCGCGGCGCGCAAGCGCATCCAGGATACCGGCGTCGACGTCCGTTACTACTCGATCATCTACGAGATCATCGACGACGTGACCGACGCGGTGTCCGGCCTGCTCGGTACCGAGACGCGCGAGCAGATCGTCGGCATCGCCCAGGTTCGCGACGTGTTCCGCAGTTCGGTGATCGGCAACATCGCCGGCTGTCTGGTCGTCGAAGGCTCCGTGCAGCGCAATCTGCCGATCCGCGTGCTGCGCAACCAGACCGTCATCTACGAAGGCGTGCTGGAATCGCTGCGCCGCTTCAAGGACGACGTCAGCAAGGTCGAGGCCGGTACCGAATGCGGCATCGGCGTCAAGGACTACAACGACGTCAAGGCCGGCGACCAGATCGAGTGCTTCCAGCGCATCGAAGTCCGTCGCACGGTGCAGGCGGCGGCACTGGCCTGAGGTTCCGGGCCGGGTGTCGAGCCCGGTCCGGATTCACGATGAGAGAGTATCCCCGCAAGCTTCGCATCAACACGCAGTTGCAGAGCGAACTCGCGGCGCTGATCCGTGGCGAGCTGTCCGATCCGCGCGTCGCCGGCGTGACGATCACCAAGGTCGATGTGTCGCCGGATCTGCGCAACGCGCGGATCAGCGTCAGCCTGCTCGGCAGCGACGAGCAGCTGAAGGACGCGCTCAAGGGGCTGAACCATGCAGCCGGCAAGTTGCGCTTCGATCTCGGCGAACGTCTGCGCTTGCGGCATGTTCCGCAACTGCATTTCGCGGCCGACCTCGCGCTGCGCGAAGGCGATCGCAT
Source organism: Solimonas sp. (assembly GCA_035706385.1). Lineage (GTDB taxonomy): Bacteria > Pseudomonadota > Gammaproteobacteria > Nevskiales > Nevskiaceae > Solimonas. The sequence continues at coordinate 4,342 of DASSVA010000120.1, forward strand.
CAGCGCGCTGATTCGTGCGGCGGTGCGCAGCGATGACAACGGCGAAAGTGGCGATGCCGACGACGAGTCGGAGTCCTAGAGCGGCAATGGCGGCTTCTCCACGGCCACCGCGCCGCCAGCTCGACGGCATCCTGTTGCTCGACAAGCCGCTCGGACTGAGTTCGAACGACGCGCTGCAGAAAGCCAAGCGCCTGTTCAATGCCGACAAGGCCGGACATACCGGCAGCCTCGATCCGCTCGCGACCGGCATGCTGCCGATCTGCTTCGGCGAGGCGACCAAACTCAGCGGTGTGCTGCTCGATTCCGACAAAGAGTACGAAGCGCAGGTCCGCGTCGGCGAGCAGACGACGACCGGCGACGCCGAAGGCGAAGTCATCGCGCGCTCCGATCCGGCGTTGCTGTCCAGAGATGTTCTGGAAGCCGCGCTGCGCGGTTGCCTCGGCCCGCAGAAACAGGTGCCGCCGATGTACTCGGCGCTCAAGCGCGACGGCCGGCCGCTCTACGAACTGGCGCGCGCGGGGCAGACGGTCGCGCGCGAGGCGCGCGAGATCGTGCTGAGTGAACTGGCGCTGCTGGATTTCGCGCCCGGCACGTTCACGATGCGGGTGCGCTGCTCGAAGGGCACCTACATCCGCACGCTGGCCGAGGATATCTGCGCCGCGGTCGGTCAGCGCGGGCATCTGACCGGTTTGCGGCGCACGGCGGTGACGCCGTTTCGGGACCGGACGCCGGTGCCGCTGCCGCAGTTGCAGGCGCTGGCCGGCGATTTCGCGGCGCTCGACCGGCTGCTGCTGAGCCCGGCGTCGGCGCTCGCACACTGGCGGTCGGTCGCGCTCGACGAGTCGCAGGCCGCGGCGTTCCGTCAGGGACGGGCGGTTCTGTCGGCCGATATCGCCGAGGATGCCCGGCTGGCGGTCAAGGGGCCGGATGGCGATCTGATCGGCATTGCCCGCGGCACCGCGGACGGCTGGATCCATCCGCAACGCTGTCTGCTCGCAAGGGCTTAAGCTTGTGAGAAAGCGGCGAAAAACGTTAATATATCGGACTTTGTAAAGGTCAAGAATCAGTTCGGAGTTGAAGGCAATGAGTTTGACGGTTGAACGCAAGGCGGACGTGGTGAGCAAGCATGCCCGCGCCAAGAATGACACGGGTTCGCCCGAAGTCCAGGTTGCTTTGCTGACGGAACGCATCAACGTGCTGGCGCCGCATTTCGAGCAGCACAAGAAGGACAATCACTCGCGCCGCGGTCTGCTGAAGATGGTCAACCAGCGCCGCCAGATGCTGGACTATCTGAAGCGCAAGGATGAACCCCGCTACATCAAGCTCATCGCCGAGCTCGGTCTGCGCCGCTAACAGCGGCGCAGTCGTTTTTACCGCCAGAAAACAGGGGTAGACCATGGCAGTACCTGCCACTCCCGCCGTGCCCGTCAAAAAGACGTTCCGCTACGGCAAGCACGATGTCACGTTTGAAACCGCCGCCATCGCCCGCCAGGCGACCGCGGCGGTCATGGTTCATGTCGACGACACCGTGGTGTTCGTCAGCGTGGTCGGCAAGAAGGAAGCCAAGCCCGATCAGGACTTCTTCCCGCTGACCGTCGATTACATGGAGCGCTTCTACGCCGGCGGCCGTATCCCCG
>DASSVA010000121.1:0-5043 GCA_035706385.1 Solimonas sp.
CTTGTGCGCCAGCCCCGCCGCCAGCGCCCAGATCAGCAGCGCGTGAAAACCCACCACCGCGCCGATTCCCACCAGACGCCGGCTTTGATTCGGCTTTTGACCAAATTCCATTGCCAAAGCTTTACTCCACTTTATGCGCGACGCGCCGCGTTATACGCCCGCTGGTGCCGGTGAACCGACAGGCGGCCCCGGAGTATAGCGGCGCCGCAGCGCCGGAAAATCGCAAGAAACCCCTATATTTTTGGCAGGGTCTCGCGACGCGTCCAATCAGGCGCGAGCGCCGATGACCTTACACTGAATCCGCTGAATTGCGCGCGACATCGTGTGGACTTCGCGCGACACGAAAATCGGGCATTCGTTTAATTTCTGGTGCCGACAGCAGGAATCGAACCCGCGACCCACTGATTACAAATCAGTAGCTCTACCAACTGAGCTATGTCGGCGTGTCTCGATTGTAGCGGGCCGGCGCGCAGGCCATAAGTCCGCCGCCGGACTTCGTTACGCGCGATCGGCGCAGCGCGGATAATGCGCCTTTGCGTTTCGGACCTTGTCACGAGCAATGAGCGAAATCGAGTTGCACCGCAAGCTGCTGGGTGATCGCGCGCGCAATGTCGCGTTCGAGGCGGCCCTGCGTCGCAGCATCGCGCCGGGCAAAAGCCGCGTGCTCGACATCGGTGCCGGCACCGGCTTTCTGTCGTTTCTCGCACGCCGCCTCGGTGCCGCGCACGGCACGCTGGTCGAATACAGCGATGCGCTGGAACTCGCCGAGGAACTCGCGCGCCGCAATCGCATCGACGGCCTGTCGTTCATCAAGGCGCATTCATCGGAGCTGCGCAAGAAGCTGCGCGTCGACATCGTCGTCAGCGAAACGCTCGGCAACTACGCGCTCGAAGAAAACTTCCTGGAGACGGCGATCGACGCGCGCCGCTTTCTCGGTGCCGACGGGATCATCATTCCCGGTCGCCTGCGGCAATTCGTCGCGCCGGTGATCGCGCCGCGGCTGCAGGCGGAGATCGACATCTGGCCGACGGTCGGCTTCGATCTCGATCTGTCGCCGGCGCGAACCGTATCGCTCAACAATATGTACGTGCGCGATGTGCGCCCCGACGATCTCGGCGGCGATGTCCGCAGCGCGCGTCTCTGGGACGATCTCGACGTGCGTCCGTCGGCGCGCGCACCGGCCAGCGCGCGACGCAAGACCGTGTCGTGGAATGTGCGGGATCTCGCCGCCGCGCGCGTCGAAGGCTTCGCGCTGTGGTGGGAAGCCGAGCTGGTCGAAGGCATCACGCTGTCGACCTCGCCGTTTGCGCCGACGACGCACTGGCAGCAGATCTATCTGCCGCTGCTGCATGCGCACGATCTGCACACCGACGACGAACTCGAACTGACGCTGGCCTCGGACACGCGCCCGGAAGTCGGCGTGCGCGTCGGCTGGACGTCGCGCCAGCGGCGGCTCGGCAAGACGATCGCCGAACAATCGCTCGACAGTCTGCGCGGTCAGCTCTGAGCCGGCGTCGTGCGGCGTTCGAGTTCGTGCAGATGCCGCAGCGCATCTTCGCGCGTCGCACCGCACATCTCGATGCTCGGCCGCAGGCTGCCGCAGACCGCGGGCCGTCGCGGATCGGCGAACAGCGCGCAGCGCAGCTGCGCCGTCAGATGCGGACACCGAACGCCGGCGGGCTTGCCGTGCGGCAGACCCGGCAGCGGCGACGAAATCGACGGCGCGATGCAGCAGGCGCCGCAGCCAATGCGACATTCCATCGTCATCGCTTACTCTTGCGCGACCATTTTCCGAGGCCGGGCGCCCGCACGATGAACCGCATTCTCAAGGATCTCCTCAACCTTCTGAATCTCGAAACGCTGGAAGACAATCTGTTCCGCGGCGAATCGCGCGATCTCGGCGGCCGCAGCGTGTTCGGCGGACAGGTGATCGGTCAGGCGCTGGTCGCCGCGTCGCGCACCGTGACGGCGAGCGCACCGCATTCGCTGCACGCGTACTTCCTGCGGCCCGGCGACATGACCAAGCCGATTGTCTACGAAGTCGATCGCATCCGCGACGGCCGCACGTTCACCGCGCGCCGCGTGCAGGCGATCCAGAGCGGTCATCCGATCCTGTCGATGATGGCGTCGTTCCAGCGCCCGGAAGACGGTCTCGAACATCAGGCGCCGATGCCGGAAGTCGCGCAGCCCGAACAGCTCAAGCCGCTGTCGGCGCATTACGAGCAATGGCTCGACGACATGCCGGACCTGCCGGAGCGCGTCCACCACACACTGACGCGCGAGGTCGCGATCGAATTCAAGCCGGTCAGTCCGAGCAATCCGTTCAACCCGCAACCGCTACCGCCGTCGCAGGCGATCTGGCTGCGCGCCGCGGGCAAGCTGCCGGACGATCCGCTGCTGCATCGCTGCGTGCTCGCGTATGCGTCGGACTTCCATCTGCTGTCGACCGCGCTGCGGCCGCATGCCAAGCGCTGGTTCGGCGACAACATGGCGATCGCCAGCATCGACCATGCGCTGTGGTTCCATCGCGATCTGCGTGCCGACGACTGGCTGCTGTACGTGATGGATTCGCCGACCGCGCAAGGCGCGCGCGGCCTGTCGCGCGGTCTGTTCTACGATCGCGGCGGCCGGCTCGTCGCCAGCGTCACGCAGGAAAACCTGATGCGCGAGATCGACACGCCTCCGACGCGCGGATAAGCAGGCGCGGCCGGCATCACGCCGCCGGACACAGCGCCGGTTCGTCGAAGAAACGCGCGACCGCGTCGCGCTGCAAGGCGACGTCGGTGATGCCGTTGACGCTGTGCCAGAACGCCGCCGCGCCGGGCTCGGCCTGGCAATACCACTGGATGTGCTTGCGCGCGACGCGCACGCCGCGGCCTTCGCCGTAGAACGCGTACAGCGCATCGAGATGTTCGAGCAGCCAGCGCCGGATCTCGAAACGCGACGGCGGCGCGAGCAGTTCGCCGTGCGCGAGGTAATGGGCGATCTCGCGGAAGATCCACGGCCGCCCCTGTGCCGCGCGGCCGATCATCAGCGCATCGGCGCCGGTTTGCTGCAGCACATCGCGCGCCTTGTGCGGCGTATCGATGTCGCCGTTGGCGATCACCGGAATGCGCACGCTCCGCTTGATCGCGGCGATCGTTTCGTATTCGGCGGCGCCGGCGTAATGATCGTCGCGCGTGCGGCCGTGCACGGCGAGCGCCTGGATGCCGGCGTCCTCGGCGATCTTCGCGATCGCCACGCCGTTGCGCTGCGCATGCGAAAAGCCGGTACGGATCTTCAGCGTCACCGGCACGCTGACCGCCGCGACCACCGCCGCGCAGATGCGCGCGACCAGCGCCTCGTCGCGCAGCAGCGCCGATCCGGCGTCGACGCGGCAGACTTTCTTCGCCGGGCAGCCCATGTTGATGTCGATGATCTGCGCGCCGAGCGCGACGTTGTGGCGCGCCGCCGCCGCGAGCTGCTGCGGATCGTAGCCGGCGATCTGCACCGAGACCGGCGCGCATTCGCCTTCGTGATCCATGCGCAGACGCGATTTTTCGGTGTGCCAGAGACTGGCGTCCGCCGTGGTCATTTCGCTGACGGCGAGACCGGCGCCGAAACGGCGGCACAGTTGCCGGAACGGCCGGTCGGTCACGCCGGCCATCGGCGCGAGAACCAGCGGCACGTCGAGTCGATGAGGGCCGATACGCATCGCTCATTGTCGCCGAAAGCCGCGATCTCCGGCAGCGGCGCCGCGCAAGCGCCGTTCACAAATTCTGAAGCGCTGCGTCAAATCATTTCGCTGTCGATCGCTGCCGCGATCCCGTATCGTGCCCGCCGTCGGAGTCACTCCCCGGCAAACGCCGTCGTCTCCCCCTAGACATCCCCCAGGCGGCGTTCCCGAACGGCGGGCTGGAAGGTCCGCCGTTCTTCATTTGCGCCCGCATTGCGCACCTTCTTCAGAACGCATCGAGCGGCATCGTCGCGCAGGTATCGTCGCCGCGCCTGAGCAGCGCCGCCTGCGCCGCGGTCTTCGGCAACTCGTAGCGATAGAAATAGCGGCACGCGCGCAATTTTCCTTCGTAGAACGGACGGTCCGCATCGCTGGCGGCCGGCAATGCGCGCTGCGCGACCGTCGCCTGGCGCAGCCACATCCAGGCGATGACGATGTGCCCGAGCATGTCGAGATACGCCGCGGCATTCGCGAGGAAGCGTTCGGTCTCGCCGCGCTGCGCGAGGCCGGCGAGCTGCATGCTGACGTCGGTCGCGACGTCGACCGCCGCCTTGAGCGCGTCGCGGAACTCGCGCAGCGCATCGTCCGCCGCCGCATCGGCGATCGTCGCGGCGATCGCCTGCAGCAACAGGCGAAACGCGGCGCCCTGCGCCATCAGCAGCTTGCGGCCGAGCAGGTCGAGCGCCTGGATGCCGTTCGTGCCTTCGTGAATCGGATTCAGGCGGTTGTCTCGATACAGGCGTTCGACCGGGTAATCGCGCGTATAGCCGTAACCGCCGAGCACCTGGATCGCGAGTTTGTTCGCTTCGAGGCCGTATTCGCTCGGCCAGGCCTTGGCGATCGGCGTGAGGATTTCCAGCAGCTGATGCCGCGCATGCCGCTGCGGCTCATCGCCGGCGATCGCGAGTTCGTCGACCAGATGCGCGCAGTACAGGCACAGCGCGAGCGCGCCTTCGACATAGGCTTTCTGCTGCAGCAGCATCCGTCGCACGTCGGTGTGTTCGATGATCGCGACCGGTTTGCTCTGCGGATCCTTGTTCGCGATCGGCCGGCCCTGCGGCCGGTTGCGCGCGTAATCGAGCGAATAGCGATAGCCCGCATAACCGAGCGCCGTCGCGCCCATGCCGACGCCGATGCGCGCCTCGTTCATCATGTGGAACATGCACGCGAGACCCTGGTTCGGCTGGCCGACGATCTCGCCGATCGCCGCGTCGCGTTCGCCGAAGTTCAGCGCCGCATTGACGGTGCCGCGATAGCCCATCTTGTGATTGAGCCCGGCGACGTGGACACCATTGCGTGCGCCGATGCGGCCGTCGTCGAGCACGCGG
>DASSVA010000122.1:0-17490 GCA_035706385.1 Solimonas sp.
CCGAAGACTTTCACCTCGCGCGGCAGCATCGGCTATCTGCTGAAGATGACGCACGCGCTGATGCACGACCGCGGCGACGAGGTGTTCGCGCCGCACGGCATGAGCTTCGTGCAGTGGATCACGATGCTGAAGCTGCGCGAAGGCCAGGCGCTGACCGCGAGCGATCTGTGCCGGGCGATGCGTCACGACAACGGCGCGTTGACGCGGATTCTCGATCAGCTCGAAGAACGCGGTTTCATCGTGCGCAACCGCAGCCAGCAGGACCGCCGCGTCGTCGAGCTGGAGCTGACCGCCGCCGGCGAACGCAAGCTCGACGCGCTGCTGCCGGAACTCGTCGACCAGCTCAACGCCGTGCTCGGTGATTTCAGCAAGGCCGAATTCGCCGAACTGACGCGCCTGCTCAACAAGTTGATGACCAACCTGCAGGCCGGCGCCGCGGGTTCGCAAGGAGTTTCATCATGAAGCTTGCATCTGCGCGGCTCGGCGTCGCGCTGGCGCCGGCACTGCTCGCCGCGGCCTGCGTATTGCCGCCCAAGGACGAGCCGCGCGTGACGCGTGTCGATGCGCAGGCGCTCGGACTTGCGGCCGCGCCGCTGCAGACCGTCGGCGACGGCTGGTGGAAAGTGTTCGGCGATCCGCAGCTCGACCGGCTGGTCGACGACGCGCTCGCCAACAATCCCGGCCTCGCCGAAGCGCTGACGCGCGTGCGCAGCGCGCAGGCGCAGGCGCAGGCCGCCGGCGCGGCGACGCGGCCCGGCGTGACGCTCGACGGCGAAGAAGTCCGCCAGCGCTTTTCCGAGAACTACTACATTCCGCCGCCGTACGGCGGCGGCGAATACTGGGTCGGCCAGCTCGGCGCGAATCTCAACTGGGATCTCGATTTCTGGGGACGCCAGGCCGATCTGATCCGCCAGGCGCGGCTGCAGACGCAGGCGGCGACGCTCGATCAGGCGTCGGCGCGGCTGGCGCTGTCCGGCTCGCTCGCGCAGGCGTATCTCGATCTGTATCGCGCGTATGCGCTCGCCGACATCGCCGCGCAGGCCGAGCGGCAGCGCGAGACGCTGCTGAAGCTGACGCAGGATCGCGTCCGCGCCGGGCTCGACACGCAGCTCGACGTGAAGAGCGCCGAGGCGCTGCTGCCGCAGGCGCGTGCGGCGCTGCTGCAGGCGCAGAGCGCACGCGATCTCGCCGTGCACCGGCTCGCCGCGCTGTGCGGCCACGGTGCCGACGCGTATGCCGGCATCAAGCGCCCGCAGCTCGCGCTCGACGCGGCGCTGCCGCTGCCGGAACAGTTGCCGATCGATCTGCTCGCGCATCGTCCGGACGTGCTCGCCGCGCGCGCACGCGTCGATGCCGCGACCGCCGGCCGCGCGGCGGCGAAGGCCGCGTTCTATCCGGACATCAGCCTCAAGGCGTTCGCCGGCTATCAGGCGATCGGCCTCGACCAGCTGTTCGACGGCGGCAGCGGTATCTGGGGTTTCGGTCCGAGCGTGCACCTGCCGCTGTTCGACGCGCAGCGCCTCAAGGCGGGCTATCACGGCGCGACCGCCGAGCTCGATGCCGCCGTCGCGCGCTACAACGACACGGTGCTGGGTGCCGTGCGCGACGTCGCCGACCAACTGACGCTGAGCCAGTCGCAGGCGCGCCAGCTGCAGCAGAGCGAGCAGACGCTCGCCGCCAGCGAAGCGGCGTATGCGCTCGCGCAGCGCCGTTACGCAGCTGGCCTGAGCTCGCAGATCGTCGTGCTCAATGCCGAATCCAACGTCCTCAGCGCGCGTCGCGACGTGGTGTCGCTGCGCGCCAGCCTCGCCATCGCCCGCGTCACGCTGCTGCTGACCGTCGGCGGCACTTTCGATCCCCCTCAGCCGGGCACCGCCGCCGGTGCCGGAGCCTCCTCATGAACGACCCGACCGCCGCCTCCCAGAATCCTCCCGCGAACGGCAACGGCACGCGCCGCCGCCGTCTGCTGATCGTCGCCGTGGTCGTCGCGCTCGCGCTGGCCGCGTATGCCGCGTACTGGCTGCTGCACGGCCGCTATTTCGAAAGCACCGACGACGCTTATGTCGCGTCCGATCTCGTGCAGATCAGCAGCGAAGTCGCCGGCACCGTCAGCGCGGTGCACGTCGACGACACGCAGCACGTCGAGCGCGGCCAGCTGCTCGTCGAACTCGATCCGGCCGACGCCGAGGTCGCGGTGGCGTCCGCGCAGGCCGAACTCGCGCGCACGGTGCGCAGCGTGCGCGGCCTGTTCTCGAAGAGCGGCGGCCTGAAAGCGCAGCTGCGCAGCAGCGAAATCTCGCTGCAGGCGGCGCGCGGCGATTTGAAGCGGCGGCTCGAAGTCGCGGCCGACGGCGGCGTGTCGGCTGAAGAACTGCAGCATGCGCGCGATCGCGTCGCCCAGCTCGAAGCGCAGCGCGCGACGACGCAGGAAGAACTCGCGACCAACAACGCGCAGATCGAGAACACGACGGTCGCCGATCATCCGCAGGTGCTCGCTGCCGCGGCGAAAGTCCGCGAAGCGGCGCTCGCGCTGAAACGCACGAAGATCACCGCGCCGGTCGCCGGCACGGTCGCGCGCCGCGGCGTGCAGATCGGCGCGCGGATCGCGCCGGGCGCGCCGCTGATGGCGGTGGTGCCGCTCGCCAACGTCTGGGTCGAGGCGAACTTCAAGGAAGTGCAGCTCGAAAAAATGCGCGTCGGCCAGCCGGTCGAAGTGCATGCCGATCTGTACGGCGGCGACGTCGTCTACCACGGCCATCTCGCCGGTCTCGGCGCCGGCAGCGGCAGCGTGTTCGCGTTGCTGCCGGCGCAGAACGCGTCGGGCAACTGGATCAAGATCGTGCAGCGCGTGCCGGTGCGCATCGCGCTCGATCCGAAAGAACTCGAAGCCCATCCGCTGCGTGTCGGCCTGTCGATGGATGTCGAAGTCGACCTGCACGACACTTCAGGCTCGCTGATCGCGACCGAAGTGCGCGCCGAACCGCAGCAGGTCGTCGCATCGGAAGCGCATGACGCGGCGGTCGACAAGATGATCGCCGACATCATCGCGCGCAACGGCGGCCGCGCGGAGTGAGCGAAGCCGCCGCCAGCCCGGCGCCGGCGGTCGGCGCGCGCGGCGTCGTTGCGACGGCGCTCGCGCTCGGCACCTTCATGCAGGTGCTCGACACGACGATCGCCAACGTGTCGATCCCGACGATCGCCGGCAACCTCGGCGTGTCGAGCGATCAGGGCACCTGGGTCATCACCTCGTTCGCCGTCGCCAACGGCATCTCGGTGCCGCTGACCGGCTGGCTGATGCAGCGCTTCGGCGTCGTGCGCGTGTTCGTGTTGTCGGTGCTGATGTTCACGCTGGCGTCGTTCCTGTGCGGCATCGCCTGGAGCCTGCCGTCGCTGATCGCGTTCCGCGTGCTGCAGGGTGCGGTGTCGGGGCCGATGATCCCGGGTTCGCAGGCGCTGCTGCTGTCGCTGTTCCCGCCGGCGAAAAAAGGCGTCGCGCTGGCGATCTGGTCGATGACCACGCTGGTCGCGCCGATCTGCGGACCGATTCTCGGCGGCTACATTTCCGACAACTACTCGTGGCCGTGGATTTTCTACATCAACGTGCCGGTCGGCCTGTTCTGCGCGCTGGTCTGCTGGCAGGGGCTCAAGCACCGCGAGACGCCGATGCGCAAGCTGCCGGTCGACGGCATCGGTCTCGGCCTTTTGATCGTCTGGGTCGGTTCGCTGCAGATCCTGCTCGACAAGGGCAAGGACGCCGACTGGTTCGCGTCGGGCTTCATCGTCACGCTGGCGATCATCGCGCTGGTCGGTTTCATCGTGTTCCTGATCTGGGAACTCGGCGAGGAACATCCGATCATCGATCTGTCGCTGTTCAAGAACCGCAATTTCGCGATCGGCACGCTGGTGTTCTGCGTCGGCTACGCGGTGTTCTTCGGCGCGGTCGTGCTGCAGCCGCTGTGGATGCAGACCTGGCTCGGCTACAACGCGACCTGGGCCGGTTTCGTCGCCGCGCCGAGCGGCGTGGTCGCGGTGCTGCTGTCGCCGTTCATCGGCCGCAACATCGGCAAGTTCGACGCGCGCATGTTCGCGACGATCGCGTTCGTGTTCTTCGGCATTTCGTATTTCATGCGTGCCGGCTACACCGCCGACGCCAGCTTCTTCGATTACATGCTGCCGTTGCTGGTGCAGGGCGTGGCGATATCGATGTTCTTCGTCGCGATGCTGGCGATCCTGCTCGACGGCGTGCCGGATCCGCAGGTGCCGGCCGCGTCGGGCCTGTCGAACTTCCTGCGCATCACCGCCGGCAGCTTCGCGACGTCGATCGTGACGACGACCTGGGACCGGCGCGCGGTGCTGCATCAGTCGCGGCTCGCCGAGTCGTCGAGCGTCTACGATCCGGCGCTGCAGCATGCGATGTCGACGCTGCAGGCCGGCGGTCTGAGCGAGCCGCAGTCGCTCGGCGTGCTCGCGCACACGCTCGGCGGACAGGCCTATCTGATCTCCGCGCTCGACATCTTCTGGATCGCCGGCTGGCTGTCGTTCGCGGCGATCGCGCTGGTCTGGTTTGTGCGGCGGCCGCACGGCGGCGCGCACGCGGTCGCCGCCGACTGAAAACGCATCCGTCAGCCCGGTAAAAACAGCAGCAGGCCGATGCCGAACACGATGCGGTACCACGCGAACACCGTGAAGCGGTGGCTCTGCACGTAACGCAGCAGCCACTTCACGGCGATGAACGCGACGACCGCCGAGACGATGAAGCCGATCCAGAATTCCAGCCAGTTCTCGTCGGCGAACGCCGGCGTCTTCATCAGCTTCAGCGTCTCGTAGCCGCTGGCGGCGAACATCGTCGGAATGCCGACGATGAACGCGAACTCGGTCGCTGCCGCGCGCGACGACAGGCCGGCGAGCATGCCGGCGAAGATCGTCGCCGCCGAGCGCGAGGTGCCGGGGAACACCGCGGCGAGAATCTGCGCGAGGCCGACCCAGATCGCGATCTTCCAGGTCACGGCCTCGTTCGGCGTCATGCCGGCGGCGATGCGTTCGATCAGCAGGATCGCGATGCCGCCGACGATCAGCGCCCACGCGACCGGCGCGACCGTCTCCGGCAATTCCAGACCGAGTTTCTTGGCGACCAGGCCGCCGACGCAGGTGATCAGGAACGCCGCGCCGAGCTTGAGCAGATAGTCGCGGCTTTCGGGCGCGCCGGCGTTGCGCAGCAGATTCCACAGCCGCTGCCGGTAGATCAGCACGACGGCGAGAATCGCGCCGACCTGGATGCCGACGTTGAACAGATCGGAACGGTGGCCGAGCCAGTGTTCGGCGATCAGCAGGTGGCCGGTGCTCGATACCGGCAGGAATTCGGTGATGCCTTCGATGATGCCGAGCAAGATGACGTTGATCAGGCTGTCCACGGGGATCGGTACACTGGTCGCGGGAAAAGTCGCGCAAGAATAAAGGACCGCCCGTGAACGCGCTCGCCACCGAATCGCCCGTCGTGCTGGTCACCGGCGCCGCGCGCCGCATCGGCGCGGCGATCGCGCGCCTGCAGCACGCCGCCGGCTGGAACGTCGTCGTCCACGCGCGTCGCTCTGCCGATGACGCACGCACGCTGGTCGACGAACTGAACCGCGCGCGCGCCGGTTCGGCCGAACTGCTGCTCGCCGATCTCGCCGACAGCGCGACGATCGCGCCGCTCGCCGCGGCTGCGCATGCGCGCTGGCGGCGGCTCGATGCGCTGGTCAACAATGCGTCGAGTTATTTCCCGACGCCGTTCGGCACGATCGGCGATGCGCAGCTCGACGATCTGCTCGCATCGAACCTGCGTGCGCCGCTGCTGCTCGCGCAGGCCTGCGCGCCGCTGTTCGGCGACGGCGCGGCGATCGTCAACATCGTCGACGTGCAGACGCCGCGGCCGCAGCCGCCGTACGCGGCGTATCACGCCGCCAAGGCCGGCCTGTGGTCGCTGACCGAATCGCTGGCGCTGGAACTGGCGCCGCGCGTGCGCGTCAACGGCGTCGCGCCGGGTCATATGTTGTGGGCGCTCAGCGGCGGCATCGACACCGCGCAACAGGCGCGCGAACTGGCGCGCATCCCGCTCGGCCGGCTCGGCGGCGGCGACGAGATCGCGCGCGCCGTGCGCTTCCTGCTGTCGGCCGACGCGGCTTACATCACCGGCGCGATTCTGCCGGTCGACGGCGGATTGCGTTTGCGCTGAAAGCGCGATCAGCCCAGCGCGAGATACTCGACGGTCTCGCCGAGAAACGTCGCCTGCGGGCCGAAGCGGCGTTCGTGGAAGACGGCGTGGCCGCCGGCGTCGATCGTCAGCACCGTGCAGCAGCGCGTGCCGTATTCGGCGCTGCTGATGAACGCCGGCGACAGGAAGCGTTCGTGTTCGATGCCGACGCCGGTGTCCGGCAGCTCGGCATCGTCCGCGGCACGCGGATCGGCGAGCGCGGCGAACAGGCCGGCGCTGTCGGTTTCACCGTCCGCGCACCACTGTCCGAGCCGCGATTTGAGATGCACGAGCTTCGGCCACGGCGTGTCGAGGCTGGCATTGCTGACCGCGTGCTGGCCGGGCGTCAGCCTCTGCATCCGGAACGCGGGCTGATTGCTCAGATACCAGACGCCGTCGCGATCGCCGAGCAGCAGATTGAAGCCGGCGTAGCGTCCGGCGCGCGCGGCCAGCGATTCGCCGTAGGCACGCGCGTCGAGCGTGCCGCGCAGGTAACCGCGCGCCAGTTCGCCGCGCGACGGCGCCGACGGTTCGGGCAGCACCATGCGTCGCACATTGGTGACGGCGACCCAGCGGCCGTCGCGCGCGATCGCCAGCCAGCTGCCATGTTGCTGCAGGTCGCGGCCGCCGAAGATCTGCGGGCTGTCGTCCCAGTACGATGCCGGCGCGGCCGGGCGCGCGTGAAACTCGTCGCGATTCGCGGCGAGCACGAGCGAGAAGCGGGGATGCGCATCCAGCGCCAGGGCAATGAGACACATGGCGCGCACTATCGGGGCCGCTTTCCCGCCGGTCAACATCGCGCCGGCGGCTGGCCCGTGTCCGCTTCTGCGCCTACAGTGTCGGCATGGCGACCGACGGCAAACCCGAAGCCTACGAGCTGGCGCAATGGCAGGCGATCGAACGCTGGCGCGCCGCGCCGCCGGACTGGGGCACGCGCACGATGCGCACGCCGAGCCGGATCGCGTCGTTCGCCGCGCAGAAGATCGTCCCGGCCGGCGTGCTGCGCGCGGTGCTGCGTGGCGTCGACCACGCCGCCGGCTGGAGCGCGGTGCGGCGCGATGTGCTGAAGGCGGCCGGCGTCGACGATCTCGACGCATTGCGCCGCGCGTCGCTCGAAGAATGCGACCATCTCGCACAGGGCGTCGAGATTCGCGCGATGGCGCTCGGCGTCGGCGGTGGGGCGCTGTTCGGCCTCGCCGGCGCGCCGGGCATCGCCGCCGATATTCCGACGCTGCTGGCGCTCGCGTTGCGCACAATCCATCGCACCGCCTATTGCTACGGCGAGGACTGGCGCACGCCGGAACGGCGCGGCCTGGCGATCGGCGTGTTCGCGCTGGCGTCGGCCAACACGCTGGAGGAAAAGCAGACGGCCTGGGATGCGTGGTGCGAATCGGGCGATCTGTTCGCCGAAGCCTGGCGCGACGGCGTCGAACGCGTCGCCGAACGCCATCTCGCCAAGGGCGCCGCGCAATTCAGCATCAAGGCTATGGCCGATCGCATCGGCTTCAACATCGCGCGCCGCTCGGTGTTCGGGCTCGGCCTGCTGCCGGTGGTCGGCGCGGTGGTCGGCGGCGCCGTCAACGCCGGCTATCTGCAGGACATCGCCGCGGTCGCGCAGCGCGCACTGCAATATCGCTGGCTCGGCGCCAACCGCCCGGAACTGCTGGCGCCGCAGGCGCACAAACGCCACCGCCCGTCGCGCGCTGTCACATCGGCTTCATGAAGCTGTCATAGACTCGAAAGCGCCCGCATTCCGACGGGCCTGCGCTTGCCTGCGTCAACGTGCCGATGAGCGAAACGCCGCCCGATTCCGAACTGCAGCCCGCCGATCTGTTCCTCAACCGGGAACTGTCGCTGCTCGAATTCAACTGGCGCGTGCTCGCGCAGGCGCTCGACGAAACCGTACCGCTGCTGGAGCGGCTCAAGTTCCTGTGCATTTCCAGCGCCAATCTCGACGAGTTCTTCGAGATTCGCGTCGCCGGCCTGCAGCAGATGGCCGAGCTCAATCCGCTCAATCGCGGCGCCGACGGCATGCGGCCGGCCGAGACGCTGGCGGCGATCAGCACGCGTGCGCGCGCGCTGATCGCCGAGCAGTATCGCGTGTTCAACGAAGTGCTGATCCCGGCGCTGGAGCGCGAGAAAATCCGCTTCGTGCGGCGCTCGGAATGGAGCCCGGAACAGGATGCGTGGCTGCACACGTATTTCCAGAACGAGCTGATGCCGGTGCTGTCGCCGATCGGCCTCGATCCGGCACATCCGTTCCCGCGCATTCTCAACAAGTCGCTGAACTTCATCGTGCAGCTGTCAGGCAAGGATGCGTTCGGCCGCAATACCGGCTTCGCCGTCGTGCAGGCGCCGCGCGCGCTGCCGCGGCTGATCCAGATTCCGCGCGAGGTCGCCGGCAGCGGCCCTTACGATTTCGTGTTCCTGTCGAGCGTCATCCACGCGTACGTCGACGAGCTGTTTCCCGGCATGCAGGCCAGCGGCTGCTTCCAGTTCCGCCTGACGCGCAACTCCGACCTGCTGGTCGACGAGGAAGAAGCCAAGGACCTGATGGAAGCGCTGGAAGGCGAGCTGTCGCAGCGCCAGTGGGGCGACATCGTGCGCCTCGAAGTCGCGCACAACTGTCCGGAACAGATGTGGCAGTACCTGACCGACGTCGCGCAGCTGACCGCCGACGACGTGTTCCAGGTCAACGGCCCGGTCAATCTCAACCGCCTGCTGGCGATTCCCGACATGATCGACCGGCCGGACCTGAAATATCCGCCGTACGTGCCGCGCGTGCCGAAAGGCCTGTCGGGCGATCTGTTCGCGGCGGTCCGCGAACGCGACCAGTTGCTGCATCATCCTTACGATTCGTTCGTGCCGGTCGTCGAATTCCTGCGCCAGGCGGCGCGCGATCCGAAAGTGCTGGCGATCAAGCAGACGCTGTATCGCACCGGCGACCAGTCGTCGATCGTCGACGCGCTGATCGAGGCGGCGAGCAACGGCAAGGAAGTGACGGTGGTCGTCGAACTGCGTGCGCGCTTCGACGAGGCCAACAACATCGATCTCGCGGAAAAGCTGCAGGACGTCGGCGCGCATGTCGTCTACGGCGTGGTCGGCTACAAGACGCACGCCAAGATGTGTCTGGTCGTGCGCCGCGAGGAAGCGGCCATCGACGGTCCGCCGACGCTGCGCCAGTACGCGCATCTGGGTACCGGCAACTACCATCCGAAGACGGCGCGCCTCTATACCGATTACGGCCTGTTCACCGCCGATCCGGTGATCTGCCGCGACGTGCACGCGGTGTTCCTGCAGCTGACCAGCCTCGGCAAGGTGATGAAGCTCGAACGGCTGCTGCAGTCGCCGTTCACGATGGCGCGCGAGATCCACGGCAAGATCGAGCGCGAGATCGCGCACGCGCTGGCGGGAAAACCGGCGCGCATCATCGCCAAGATGAACGCGCTGGTCGAAGCCGACATGATCCGCGCGCTGTATCGCGCGTCGCAGGCCGGCGTGCGCATCGACCTGATCGTGCGCGGCATGTGCTCGTTGCGGCCGGGCGTGAAAGGGCTGTCCGACAACATCGAGGTGCGCTCCGTGATCGGCCGTTTCCTCGAGCACCATCGCGCGTATCACTTCGAGAACGGCGGCGACGCCGAGCTGTACCTGTCGAGCGCCGACTGGATGGAGCGCAATCTGTTCAAGCGCGTCGAGATCGCGTTCCCGGTGCTCGACCGGCGGCTGCGCGATCGCATCCTCGCGCATCTGCACGGCTATCTCGAAGACACCGCGCAGAGCTGGCTGCTGCAGGCCGACGGCCTGTACCGGCGCGCCGGGCACGTCGGCGGCGGCAAGGCGATCCAGCAGACTCTGCTCGACGAGCCGTAGCGGCTCAGGCGTATTCTCGTTCCGGCGCGTACGTGGCGCGGGCCGCCGCGCTGCTGCCGGTCTGCGGCGCCTCCAGTGCACGCCGGTGCAGATGATCGGCGAGCCTCAGCGACAGCGCGACGATGGTCAGCGTCGGATTCGCCCAGCCGGACGTCGGAAATACCGAGCTGCCGGCAATGTAGAGATTGCCGATGCCGTGGACACGGCAGTCGGCATCGACGACGCCTTTGCGCGGATCGTCGTGCATGCGCGTCGTGCCGATGTGGTGATAGCCGCCGATCGGATGCGCGCCGATCAGCGGGTCGATTTCCCAAGGCTGACTGTCGACATCGAGCCACGCGGCCGGATCGACGCGGCCGGCATGCTGCACGCGCAGGCTCTGGTCGAGCGAGGTCGCGAGTATGCGCACGGTGCGTTTGTCGATCTCGCTGAGGCGCCAGTCGAGTGCCAGCCGGCGCTGGCCGAGCGCGTCGTACCCATCGCCGAGGCGGACGCGGCTGTCGGGATTCGGCGCCTGTTCGGCGCGCACCGACAGATAGATGCCGCGTTGATCGAGCCGTGTCAGCAGCCACGGACGCAGCGGATCGAGTCCGCGTTTGACCCAGGCATTGAGGCGCTTGCTGGCGCGCCACAGAACGCGGCCGTTGCGGGTCGGCGCGATGCTGTGTTTCAGCGTCGCGTAAATGCGTGTGCCGAGCGCGAGCTCGCCGTGCGGATGCGCACGCAAGCGTGGCGTCAGCGAACTGTTGAGGATGTGCTGGTCGCGCTGCAGCGTATCGCTGGCACGCAGCGTCGCGGCGTAACGCTGCGACGAATCGTGATTCGATGCGCGGAACAGCCGCAACGTCTGCCACGGCCGGTTCGTGTGCAGGCGACCGCCGCGCGCGTGCGGATGTTCCATGAAGAAGCGGCCGACCAGATCGTGCGCGTTGCCGATGCCGGTGCTCATCTGTGAGCGCGAATTCAGCAGCAGACGCGGATTCTCCAGACCGCCGGCCGCCAGCACGTAAGTCCGTGCGCGGACCTCGCCGTGGCGGCCGTTGAGCGCGGCGATCCGCAGATGATCGAGCGCCGCGCCGTTGCGGTCGAGCTGCAGACCGGTGACGGTCGCGTGCAACAGCACGCGCAATCGCGGATGGTTGATCAGATCCTGGTTGGCGGCGTAGCCGAAACGGTCGGCGCGATCGTCGAACTGCCAATACACCAGTTCGGCGACACGGCGATCGAATCCGATCTGCTCGGCATCGTCGCCGGCTATCGGCGGTGCCGGCAACTGCAGTTCGGTGCGCGCCCGTTCGTACCACGGCACGAGCGCTTCCTTGCCGAACGGCCAGCCGCTCCACGACAGCCAGTCGCGCTTTTCGAAATCGATCGCGTCGAGCTCGACGCAGCGTCCGCCCCAGATCGCGGTCGTGCCGCCGAAGAAACGCAGGCGCGCATCTTCCAGATCGTAATATGGATGGCCGACGTTCTCGCCATCATTCAGATTCGCCGTGTCGGCGGCGTAATCGATGCCGCCGGATTCGAGCAGCAGCACCTGCCGGCCTTCGGCGACCAGACGGCGCGCCAGCGTCAGGCCGGCGGCGCCGGCGCCGACGATGCAGACATCGGAGCCTTCGTACTGCGGCGGCGCGTCGCCGATGCGAAAGTCGATCAGCATGTCGCGACTCGCGCGGGTCGTGACGTGATGGAGTCGCGTGAAAGATCGCCGCGCAGGCGGCGGAGCGATGATCGGATAGCCATTGGCTTATGCTAGAAGCCGCCACTTACATCCGGCTTTCCGATAGCTTTCAATCGGCTTTCATCGACGGATGAATGTTCGCTTTTCTGCCTCGATCACCTGAAGACGAAGCCGTGCGCATTCTGGTTGTAGAAGACGATGACAGCATCGCCGATGCCGTGATGCATGGCTTGCGCCGGTCCGGTCACGTCACCGAACGGCTGGCCGACGGCGAATCAGCCGACGCGACGCTGCGCCGCGAGCATTTCGACGCGATCATTCTCGATCTCGGTCTGCCGCGCGTCGACGGACTGACGCTGTTGCGGCGCGTACGCGAGCGCGGCGATAACACACCGGTGTTGATCCTGTCGGCACGCGACACGCTTGACGTGCGGATTCGCGGTCTCGACACCGGCGCCGACGATTACATCTACAAGCCGTTCGAGATGGCAGAACTCGAAGCGCGGCTGCGGGCGGTCGCGCGCCGCGTAATTGCGCGCAGCGGCGGCGATGTCGCGGTCGGGCCTTTGCGCCTGAAACCGAGCGAACGACGTTTCTATCTCGACGATGCGCCGCTCGAACTGTCGCCGCGTGAATACGCGGTGCTCGAAGTGCTGCTGCTGCGGCACGGCCAGGTCGTCAGCAAGGCGCAGATTCAGAATCGTCTCAGCGACTGGAACGAGGAACTGACCGAAGCGGCGATCGAACTTTATGTGCACCGCATCCGGCGCAAGCTTAGCGGCAGCAGCGCGACGATTCGCACCGTGCGCGGTTTCGGATATCTGCTGCAGAGCGACGATGACTGAACGGACGATCCGCCGATGAACGCCGTTCCCAGCCTGCGACGGCGCCTGCTATTGCGGCTCCTGGTGCCGCTGCTCGCGCTGTTCGGCATCAGCGGCGTCTGTGCGTACTGGCTCGCGGTGCATTATTCGAGCAGCATCTACGACCATTGGCTTTACGACTCCGTCAACTCGCTGGCGCTGCTGGTATCACCGGGGCCGCGTGGCGCGCAGGCCGATCTGCCGGTCGCGGTCGAGAAAGTGTTCGTCTGGGACGAGACCGATCCGACGCTGTTCAACGTCACCGGCGCGCAAAGCGGCGTGCTGGTATCGAACGCCGACCTGCCGCCGATACCAGACGATGCCGAGCACTATGTCGACGGGTTTTTCTACGATGGCGTGCTCGCAGACGGTAAACGCGTCCGCGTCGCTGCGTTGCCGCTGTCGGCCGAACGCGCGGGCGAGCCGGTCTGGGTCAAGGTTGCCGAGACCGGTACCGAACGCGCCGATCTCGTCGAGCACATCTTCCTCGCGGTACTGGCGCCGCAGCTGTTGCTGATCGCCGCCGCGTTCTTCGCCGTCCGGCGCGGTGTCATTGATGGCCTGCTGCCGCTGCGGCTGCTGACCCGGCGGTTGCGCGCGCAAGGGCCGCAGGCGTTGCAGCCGCTCGCCGATGCCGGCGTACCCGAAGAAGTGCGGCCGTTGACGCAGGCGCTCAACGGCCTGCTCGGACGACTGAACGCGTTGTTCGACACGCATCGCAAGTTCATCGCCGATACCGCGCATCAATTGCGCACGCCGTTGACGGCGATCAAGCTCAATATCGAAGAAGCGCTCGCCGAAACCGAACTCGATCGCGCGCATGCGCACCTGCTGCGCTTGCGCGGTTCGGCGGATCGCGCGACGCGACTGACGACGCAGTTGCTGTCGCTCGCTCGCGCCGAGTCGGGCGCGGGTCTGCCGGGCCGTTTCCAGAAAATCGATCTGGCGCGGCTTGCGCACGATTCCGGTGCCGCCTGGGTGCCTCGCGCGCTGGCCAAGCAGATTGAACTCAGTCTGCATCACGATAACGATCCGGTCTGGGTGCTCGGCGATCCGCTGTTGCTGCGCGAGGCGGTCGACAACCTGATCGACAACGCGATCCAGTATCACCCCGGTCACGGACAGATCCGGCTCGATGTCCGCGCGACACCGGAGCCGACGCTGAGCGTCGAGGACGATGGGCCGGGCATTGCGCCGGAACTGCGCAGCGTGGTGTTTGGCCGTTTCCAGCGCGGCGATCAGACCGACCATGGCGGCACCGGCCTCGGGCTCGCGATCGTGTCGGAGATCGCCGCCGCGCATCGCGGCCGGATCTGGCTCGAAGACACCTCCAGCGGCCGCGGCATCCGCGCGGTACTGGGGCTGCCGCCATCCCGCGACAGCTAGCCGGCACTCAGACGAGTTTCAGCTGGACGCCGATCGCCGCGAGGGTCTCGGCCTCGCGTTGCAGGTCGGCCTGCGTCAGCGGATGCCGTGCGAGCCAGCCGGCGTGCGAAAAGCCGACGCGGACGCTGCGTGGCGTCGCGTCGGCCTGCAGCGGCGGACGCAGGCCCGGCTTGCGTGAGCGGTGTGCGAGATACGCGAGACGCAGGATGATCGCCAGTTTCTGCATCGCCGCCAGCCGCGCGGCCGGCAGGCCGTTGAGCGCGTTGATCGCGAACTTGCCGCGATGCAGGCGCACCAGCGCGGCGAGCATCTGCTGGTCGGTCTGCGAGAAACCCTGCAGGTCGCTGTGCCGGACGATGTATTCGCCGTGCTTGTGATAGCCGTTGTGCGTGATCGCCAGCCCCACTTCGTGCAGCGTCGCGGCCCAGCGCAGCAGCGGCACTGCCGCGTCACGATCGAGTCGCCACGCCGGCGCGAGCTGTTCGAACAGGCGCAGCGCCGTGCGTTCGACGTCGCGCGCGTGGACGGCGTCGACGCCGTAGCGCTGCGCCATCGCCTGCACCGAGTCGTCACGGATGTCGCGATGGCTGAGCCGGCCGATCAGGTCGTGCAGCAGACCTTCGCGCAGTGCGCGATCGGAACTCTCCATCCGTTCGATGCGCAGCGTGTCGAACACGCCGGCCAGCACCGCGAGGCCGCCGATGAACACCGGCCGGCGGTCTTCGCGCAACGCCGGGAAGTCGATGTCGGCGACGTGGCGGCGGCGCAGCGCCAGCGCGATCAGCCGTTCGAGGCCGTCGCGCGTGATCTCGTCGTCGATCCAGCGATTGTCGCGCAGCACGCGCCAGATGCCGCGGATCGTGCCGCTCGATCCGATCGCCAGATCCCAGCCGGCGTCGCGGTACGGCTGCTGCAGGAATTCGAGTTCGACCGCGGCGGCGAGCCGCGCGCGGCGGAAGCGCGTCGGCGTGATGCGGCCGTCGCCGAAAAACCGCTGGGTGTGGACCACGCAGCCGAGCGAAACCGATTCGAGCAGCCGGGGCGTTTCGCCGCGACCGATGATCAGCTCCGTGCTGCCGCCGCCGATGTCGACGACCAGCCGGCGCGGCCTGGCGCGACCGCGACCGTGGATGACGCCGCCGTAGACCAGGCGTGCCTCCTCGGCGCCGGCGATCACCTCGATCGGATGGCCGAGCGCGGCTTCGGCGCTGGCGATGAAATCGCTGCCGGCCTTGAGCTTGCGCATGGTGTTGGTGCCGACCGCGCGCACCTGGTTGCCGGGAATGCCGCGCAGGCGCTCGCCGAAGCGGCGCAGGCAGCCCAGCGCGCGCGCGGTGACCTGTGGCGACAGCCGGCGGTCGGCTTCGAGACCGGCGGCGAGCCGCACCGAATCGCGCAGGCGGTCGATCACCTGCAGCGCGTCGCCGTCGCGGCGCGCGACCAGCATGTGAAAGCTGTTGGAGCCCAGATCGATCGCCGCGAATTCCTGTGCGCGCTGCGCGGCGCTGCGCGCCACTTTAGCCGATGGCATGCGGGGCATCAGGCACAGCGCCGGTCGCGGAAACGGTCATGACAGCGGACTCGATGCGAAGAAGATGAGTCGGGCAGCGTAGCAGTTCGATCGTGACGGGCTCCAGACAAAAGCGCGCCGCAGGCGGCCGGCGCAGCTGCCATGCGTTGACCGCCGCGCCCAATTCCCGGAACATATTGCGGCTGGATTCGGGTTCAACTACATCCGCCCTGGTTTGGGAGCTCTACCATGAAGTCTGCGCGTTGGGGCGCCATCGCCCTCGCCGCTCCGCTTGCCTTTTTGCTGGCCGCGCCCGTACAGGCGGCGGACGGCAACGCCGAGGCAGGCCGCGTCAAGGCCAACACCTGCATGGGATGCCACGGCATTCCCAAGTACAACAACGTTTATCCGACCTACCGCGTGCCGAAGCTCGGCGGCCAGTCGGCGGAATACCTCGCCGCCGCGCTGAACGAGTACAAGGCCGGCAACCGCGCGCACGGCACGATGCACGCGCAGGCATCGAGCCTGTCCGATCAGGACATCGCGGACATCGCCGCGTTCCTCGCCACCGCGCCCAAGCACCCGTGAAGGTCGAATCCATGAAGCGTTCGATTGCATCTTTCCCGTCTCTGGTTCTGTCGGTCGCGCTGCTCGGACTCGCGCCGGCCGGCGCGGCACTGGCGCAGAGCGCCGCGCCGGAAAAGGCGGCGGTCTGCGCCGCCTGCCACGGCGAACACGGCGCCAAGCCGATCGCGCCGAACTATCCGGTGCTCGCCGGCCAGTACGCCAACTATCTGGAACGTGCGCTGCACGAGTACAAGTCCGGTGATCGCAAGAACCCGATCATGGGCGCGCAGGCGGCGTCGCTGTCGGAAGACGACATCAAGGCGCTCGCCACGTATTTCTCCGAACAGGAAAGCCCGCTGTACACGCCGAGCGTCGGCGACGCGCCGCAGCAGCCGTAAGGCATTGCGGTCGATACGATGCAAAAGGCGCCTTCGGGCGCCTTTTTTGTGCACCATGTTGCAACGAGATGCCGATCCGTCGACTTATAATCGATCCGGCCTTCGGGCCAAATCCTAAAAACAACAGTGGAGAATCGGATGAAGATCTTGAAAGGGACCATTGCCGCTGCGCTCGTGCTGGGGCCGAGCCTGGCGTTTGCCGCCACGCCGGGCTATCTGGACGGCTTCTACATCGCCGATTCCAAGCTCAAGCTTCATGTGCCGGGCGCCGGTTCGGGCGATGACAGCGGCGACGGCTTCGGTGTCCGCGTCGCGGCGCCGATCGGCGACGCTGCGTTCGTCGCCGCCGAATACCAGACCGCGAATCTCGACGACAGCGACATCGACATCGATCAGATTCGCGCCGGCCTCGGCTTCATGATGGGCGAGGCGCCGCTGCGTTTCG
The DNA here is from genome assembly GCA_035706385.1 of Solimonas sp. Lineage (GTDB taxonomy): Bacteria > Pseudomonadota > Gammaproteobacteria > Nevskiales > Nevskiaceae > Solimonas. The sequence continues at coordinate 16,956 of DASSVA010000122.1, forward strand.
GCGGTGTCGTCGAATACATACATCTCAAGCTCGACGGTGGCGGCGACAGCCTCACGCCCGACGGCTATGGCCTGCACGGTCGCGTCGAGTTTGCGCCGCTTCCGGCGGCGACGCTGTACGGTCAGGCCGGTTATGTGCACGTCAGCGACCACGGCACGGCCGACGGTTTTGAATGGCAGATCGGCGGCGCCTACAACTTCACGCCGATGTTCGGCGCGTTCGTCGATTATCGTTCGACCGATCTCGATTCCGATGACGTCGATTACAAGCTCAACGACGTCCGGCTCGGACTGCGCTGGAATTTCGGCGTGATGTAAGCGGATCGCCGATGCAAACAAAACGCCCCGCTCGAAGCGGGGCGTTTTGCATTGCGGCGTCTGCGGTGGGGGCCCAGCCCCACCGGTTCGTCCGGCGATGACTGCTGCTGGCAGTCATCGAAATCCAGGACTCACTATTCGTCGAGGAACGAACGCAGATAGTTCGCGCGGCTCGGGTGGCGCAGCTTGCGCAGCGCCTTGGCCTCGATCTGGCGGAT
>DASSVA010000123.1:0-5129 GCA_035706385.1 Solimonas sp.
TTCGCCGTGGTAGCTGTTGTCGAGCGCGATGAAGCGCGTCTTCTTCGTCTTGCCGACGTTGCGCCAGTAATGAAAGCTCATCTTCAGCGCGACTTCGACCGCCGACGAACCGTTGTCGGCGAAGAAGCAGCGGTTCAGGCCTGGCGGTGCGAGCCGCAGCAGCCGCTCGGCGAGTTCGACGGCCGGCGCGTGCGTGAAGCCGGCGAAGATCACGTGGTCGAGCGTGTCGAGTTGGTCCTTCAGCGCGGAAACGATCGCCGGATGGCGGTGCCCGAAAATGTTCGTCCACCACGAACTGACCGCGTCGAGATAGCGCTTGCCGTCGAAGTCCTCGAGCCAGACGCCGTCGGCACGCGCGATCGGCACCAGCGGCAAGGGCGGTTCGGCGCCGGCGTGATCGTGCATCTGCGTGCACGGATGCCAGATGTGCGCGAGCGAACGCTGCTTCCATTCCACATTGTTCATTTGTCGAGTCCGGGTGGCGGCCAGACGCCGGCCGTCGGGCGCATGCCGGCTCCGGAAATTCCTGTGTTCTGTAGAGATTGTTTTGCGATTGTAACGGCAGCGTCGCTGCGATCCGATCGCTGCCTACACTGGAGCGGAGCCACCACCAGCCGACATCCCATGAATGACGATTTCGATATCCAGACCTTGATTGCGCGCCGCCGGGCGCTGGGCCTGATAGGCGCCGCCGCCAGTGCCCTCGTGCTGGGCGCCTGCGGTAGCTCGCCGGACGATGGCGGGAGCGGTGCCTCGTCAGGCTCCGGTTCGGACAGCGGGGATTCTACTTCCGGCACCGACGACGCCACGACCTGCAGCACCTACGATACGGAAGAAACGCAGGGACCGTATCCGGCCGACGGCACGACGTCGGTCAACGCGCTGAACCAGAGCGGCATCAATCGCAGCGATATCCGGACGAGCTTCGGCTCTGCGGGAACGGACGATGCGAAAGGCGTGTCCATGCAGATGACGCTGACGCTGGTCGATTATGACAATGGCTGCGCGCCCATGGCGGGCTACTGGATCTACATCTGGCATTGCGACCGTTCCGGGAACTATTCGCTCTACTCAAGCGCCGCAGCGAGCGAAAACTACCTGCGTGGCGTGCAGCAGACCGACAGCAGCGGGAAGGTCACGTTCATCACCTATTTTCCCGCCTGCTACAGCGGCCGCTGGCCACACATCCACGTCGAGATTTACGACGCGACCGGTACCCAGCCGACATCGAGGACGCAGAACCTGCTGCGGACCACACAACTGTGCATGCCCGAAGACATCTGTGACGATGTTTACGAAACCAGCCTCTACAGCGGCAGCAGTGCCAACCTTGCCAGAGTTTCGCTCGATTCCGACAACGTCTTCGGCGACAACACGGCCGCACAGATCACGCTGGAAACGCCGAGCTTTTCGGGCAGTGCCGGCGACGGTTACACGGCGGAGGCGACGCTCGTCTATTCCGCGAGCCGGTCCTAAGCCGCAATATCCTTGATCAGCACCAGCGAGTTGCGCTGGTAGTTGTAGAGCCGCTGCTTCTGCACCGGCAGCTCGTCGGGGCCGGCTTTGCGGAAACCGTGCTCGATGAACCAGTGCGGCGTATGCGTCGTCAGGCTGAACAGGCGTTTCAGGCCGAGCGCGCGCGCCTCGCTTTCGACGCGCTTGAGCAGCGCGTTCGCGCGGCCGGCACGCCGGTAATCGGGATGCACGGCGACGCAGGCGAGCTCGCCCATGTCGTTCTGCGGGAACGGGAACAGCGCGCAGCAGGCGATGACGAGGCCGTCGCGGACGATGACGTTGAAATGCTGGATGTCGAGTTCGAGTTGTTCACGCGAACGCGGTACCAGCACGCCCTGTTGTTCGAGCGGCTGGATCAGCGCGAGCACGCCGCCGACGTCCTCGATCGTCGCGTCGCGCGTCGCTTCGTAGTCGGCGTCCGAGTACAGCATCAGGCCGACGCCGTCGCGCGTGTACAGCTCGCGCAGCAGCGCGCCGTCGTCGTGGCCGACGAGGTGGATGCGTTTGACGCCGCCCTTGGTCGCGGCGAGCGCGGCCTGCAGATAACTGCGGTCGACGGCGGTCAGCGTTTCGCTGTCGAGCAGCCGCTCGCCTTCGGCCCACGACAGCTGGCCGGCGTCGCCGGTGTCCTGCGCGAGGCCCCATTGCGTCGGACTCGTCGGCGTGACGAACACCAGCTTGTCGGCGCCGATCGCGACCGCGACCGCCGTCGCCAGATCCTCGGCGCGCAGGTTGAAGGTCTCGCCGGTCGGCGAATAGCCGAGCGGCGACAGCAGCGCGATGCGGTCCTGCGCGAGCACCTGCGTGATCGTTTCGGTGTCGACACGCCGCACTTCGCCGGTGAACTGGTGATCGATGCCGCCGCGCACGCCGACCGGCCGCGCGGTGATCCAGTTGCCGCCGGCGACGCGCAGCCGCGCGCCACCCATCGGCGTCGACACCAGCGAGGTCGACAGCCGTGCCTCGATGTCCATCCGCACGGTGCCGGCCGCGGCTTTCGCGCAGTCGAGCGCGGCGCGATCGGTGACGCGCACGTTGTCGACGAACTGCGGTTGCAGGTTGCGCACTTTCAGCATCGCGTCGATCTGCGGGCGGATGCCGTGCACAAGGATCAGCTTGACGCCGAGGCTGTGCAGCAGCGCGATGTCGTAGATCAGCGAGTCGAAATCCGCGCGCTCGGCCGCCTCGCCGCCGAACGCGATGACGAACACGCGGCCGTTGTGCGCATGCACATACGGCGCGCAGCCGCGCAGCACGGAGACGAAGTCGGATGGGTTCATCTGCCGATTATAGAGGCCGCCGCCACCGGACCGTAGCGCCAGCCCTTTTGGGGTCGTGCCCCGGTTTGAATTTCGTCATTGCGAGGCGGCCGAAGGCCAACGAAGCAATCCAGCGACGCCGCCGGATCGGGTGGCGTCGCTGGATTGCTTCGTCGCTACGCTCCTCGCAATGACAGGTTCTTCATTTCAAACCGAGGCGTCACCCTGGCAGCTCAGTTCGCGAGCAGCGCCCGCGCGTGATGCGCGAGGTGGTCGGCGATGAACGTCTGGATGAACCAGTAGCTGTGGTCGTAACCGGGATGCAGGCGCAAGTTCAATTTCTGTCCGGAGCGCCGCGCCGCCGCCGCGAGCGCTTGCGGCTGCAGTTCGCGTTCGAGGAATTTGTCGGCTTCGCCCTGATCGACGAGAAATTCCGCGGGGTGCGCGCGCGCCGCCATCAGCTCGGACGCGTCCCACTGCGCCCAGGTACTGCGGTCGCTGCCGAGGTAATTCGTGAACGCCTTCTCGCCCCACGGCGCGCGGCATGGATTGCTGACCGGCGCGAACGCCGACACCGAATGCCAGCGATCGGGATCGCGCAAGGCGGTGACGAGCGCGCCGTGGCCGCCCATCGAATGGCCGAAGATGCCGCGCCGGTCGCGCAGGGCAGGGAAGTGCGTTTCGATCAGCGCCGGCAGCTCGTCGTTGACGTAATGGCCCATCCGGTAATGCGCCGCCCAAGGCGCCTGTGTGGCGTTCAGATAGAAACCGGCACCGACGCCGAAGTCCCATTCGCTGGAATCGCCGGGCTGGTTCAGGCCGCGCGGACTGGTGTCGCAGGTCACCAGCATCAGTCCGAGTTCGGCGGCCAGCCGCTGTGCGCCGGCCTTGAGCATGAAGGTCTCGTCGTTGCAGGTCAGGCCGGCGAGGTAATACAGCGCCGGCACCGGTCCGTGCGCGGCCTGCGGCGGCTGGTAGACGCCGAAATGCATCGTCGTGCCGGTCGCCGACGAGGCGTGCGAATAGCGGCCCTGGATGCCGTCGAAACAGCGTTGTTCGGAGATCGTATCCATGTCGGTGTCCGGGTCCAGCCGGTCGTTCAGAACGACGAACCGGGTTCGTTGAGAAAGGTGCGTTCGTCGCCGCTCGATGCGCGGCCGAGCGCGGCATTGCGGTGCGGGAAGCGGCCGAAGCGCACGATCACGTCGCGATGCCGCCGCGCGTAGTCGAGCACGTTCGACAGTTCCGGATGCGCGCTCGTCAGTGCCGTGAACAGCGCAAGCGAGCGGTCCTGCATCGCCAGCGACTCGGCGTGCTCGAACGGCAGGTAGACGAAGCAGCGCTGCAGCGGCGTCAATCGCGCATCGTCGCCGGCCGCGACGATCGCCTGCGCCGCCGCCAGTGCGAGATCGTCGCTCGCGAACGCCTGCGCCGTGCCGCGAAAACAGTTGCGCGGGAACTGGTCGGCGACGATCACGTAGGCGAGCGCGCCGTCCGGCGTCGCGCGCCACGCTTCGAGTTCGCCGTCGCGCAGGCGTTGCCAGGTCGGCAGGAAGCGTTCGCGAATCCGCGCGTCGAACGCGGCGTCGACCGTGAACCATTCGCGGCGGAACTGCGCGTTTTCGGCCGAGCCCGGCGCGCCGAACCAGAATTCGACGACATCGCGCGGTGTGACCGACATCAGTAGACGACCACGCTGCGGATCGATTCGCCGCGCGTCATCAGCTCGAAGCCCTCGTTGATCCGTTCGAGCGGCAGCACGTGCGTGATCATCGGATCGATCGCGATCCTGCCGTCCATGTACCAGTCGACGATCTTCGGCACGTCGGTGCGGCCGCGCGCGCCGCCGAACGCCGTGCCCTGCCAGCGCCGCCCGGTGACGAGCTGGAACGGCCGCGTCGAGATTTCCTGGCCGGACGCGGCGACGCCGATGATCGTGCTGACGCCCCAGCCGCGATGGCAGCATTCGAGCGCCTGGCGCATCAGCGTCGTGTTGCCGACGCATTCGAAGCTGTAATCGGCGCCGCCGCCGGTCAGTTCGACCAGATGCGCGACCAGATCGCCGGCTATCGTTTTCGGGTTGACGAAATGCGTCATGCCGAACTGGCGCGCCATCGTTTCGCGCGCCGGGTTGACGTCGACGCCGATGATCTTGTCGGCGCCGACCATCTTCGCGCCCTGGATGACATTGAGGCCGATGCCGCCGAGCCCGAACACGACGACGTTCGCGCCGGCCTCGACCTTGGCGGTGAACAGCACCGCGCCGATGCCGGTCGTCACGCCGCAGCCGATGTAGCAGACCTTGTCGAACGGTGCGTCGTCGCGGATTTTCGCGAGCGCGATTTCCGGCATCAC
>DASSVA010000124.1:0-7173 GCA_035706385.1 Solimonas sp.
GCCGGTTGCCGCACGAGCGCTCGAAGCCGTCGCCGAGGTAGATCTCGAAGCGGCCGATGTCATAGCGCTGCAGCCCGACGCGCGCGACCGCCGCCGCCACCGGCCCGTTCATGACGCTCCGGCCGTCAGCGGGCGGCGCCGCGCAGCGTGCGCGGGCCGATGCGGATCATCGCGGTCGATGCCTCGCGCGGATCGGCGTCGCGCTGCGGCTCGCGCTCCGTCCGGCGATCGCGCTTGCCGGTCTTTGCCGGTGGTGCGGCGCTCTTGCGGGCCATCGCGGCTACCAGATCGCGATCCGCTGCTCGCCGCTGCGCACCATCGCATCGCCGGGCTTGCAGCCGAACGCCTTCGCGAATGCCGGCATGTTCGACGCCGCGCCGATCGCGCGGAAACGGTCCGGCGCATGCGGATCGGACGCGATGATGATTTTCTCCAGTTCCGGCGTGTAGCGGCCGCGCCACGCGGTCGCCCAGCCGATGAAGAAACGCTGGTCGCGCGTCAGGCCGTCGAGTTTCGCGTCCGGCTTGTTCGCGGTCGTGGCCTGCAGCGCGTCGTACGCGACATTGAGGCCGCCGAGATCGGCGATGTTCTCGCCGAGCGTCAGGTGGCCGTTGACCTTGATGCCTGGCGCCGCCTGGTAGGCGTTGAACTGCGCGATCAGCTTGCCGGTCCGCGCTTCGAACTTCTTCTTGTCGGCCGCCGTCCACCATTCCTCGAAATTGCCGGTCGGCCCGAAGCGCGCGCCCTGATCGTCGTAGCCGTGCGTCATTTCGTGGCCGATCACCGAACCGATCGCACCGTAGTTCAGCGCGGCGTCGGCCTTGGGATCGAAGAACGGCGGCTGCAGGATCGCCGCCGGAAAGACGATCTCGTTCTGCAGTGGGTTGTAATACGCGTTGACGGTCTGCGGCGTCATCGTCCACTCGGTCTTGTCGACCGGCTTGCCGATCTTGCCGAGCTGCCAGTGATAGTTGAACGCGGCGGCGGCGAAGATGTTGCCGAGATAATCGTCCGGCCGCGTCCGCAGGCCGTTCCAGTCACGCCACTTGTCGGGGTAGCCGATCTTCGGCGTGAACGTCTGCCACTTGGCGAGCGCTTTCTGCTTGGTGTCGTCGCTCATCCAGTCGAGCTTTTCGATGCGCACTTTCAGCGCCGTGCGCAGATTGCCGACGAGCTGTTCCATGCTGGCTTTCGACGACGCCGGGAACGCGACCTGCACGTACAGTTCGCCCATCGCTTCGCCGGCCTGGCTTTCGATCATGCGCAGCACGCGCTTCCAGCGCGCGCGTTGCTGCTTCTGGCCGGCGAGCGTCTTGTTGTGGAACTCGAAATGCTCGGTCGCGAATGCCGTGCTCAATGCCGGTGACGCGTGGTCGACGAGGTGATAGCGCAGATAGCTGCGCCACTGCGCGGCCGGTACGTCGGCGAGCATCTTGCTGACTTCGGCGTGGAACGCCGGCATCGCCAGCGAGAACATCGGCGGCGTGACCATATCCTGCGCGGTGAAGAACGCGGTCCACGGAAAGTTCGGCGAAATCCGGTCCGCTTCTTCCGCCGTCACCGGGTTGTAGTACAGCGACGCGTCGCGCGACAGCTCCTCCTGCGACTTCGATACTTTCGCGAGCCGCGTTTCGAACGCGAGCACGGTCTTGGCCTGCTTCGCCGCGTCGGCGGCATCGACGCCGGACAGCGCGAGCACCCTGGCGATGTGCCGCTCGTATGCTTCGCGGATCGGCTTCTTGTCGGCGTCGAAGTAATACGTCCTGTCGGGCAGGCCGAGACCGCCTTGCGTCGCATAGCCGATCGTCATCGACGAGTCCTTGAAATCGGCCTCGGGCCCGAAATCGAACAGCGGGTTTTCGCCTTCGGCGGCGACGTTGCGCAGATAGCCGGCGATCGCCGCGCTGCCGTCGAGCTTGTCGATCGCCGCGAGCCGCGTGTTCAGCGGGCTGAGACCGAGCTGCTCGATGCGCGCTTCGTCCATGCCCGAGGTCCAGAAGTCGGCGATGAGCTTGCCGATGCCGTCGTGCGGTTTTTCGTTCGCGAGGTGTTCGGCGATCTGGTGGCGCACATCGAGCGAGCGCTCGGCGAGCGCGTCGAACGGTCCCCAGCTCGAACGATCGGACGGGATCGGATTGGCGTTCAGCCACTTGCCGTTGACATAGCCGGCGAGGTCGTCGCAGACCTTCTTCGTGTCGTCGAGATCGGCGGGCGCGAAACGCATGACCGGCGTCAGCTTGCTGTCGTCGAGGTGCCAGGCGGCGGGCGCTGCGCGGGTGTCGGCGGTCGCGGTCGCCGGTTGCACGGCGTGTTTGCAACCAGCCGCACCGGTCGCCAGCGCGCACGCCAGCAACAGAGTCAGATATCGCATCGAAATCCCCCGGAGTCGGTCATCACCGCGCCAATGTAAGCGCTGTCGCCGGTGGGCGATAGGGGAAACGCCCGCGGTCCGCCGACCGCGGACGTCCCGAAACGCTCAGTTGAACTTCGAGAAATCCGGCTTGCGCTTTTCCATGAACGCGTTGAGCGCTTCGCGCGCTTCCGGCTGCATCAGCATCGGCACGAAATGGTTGACCTCGACGCCGATCACGTCCCTGACCTGTTCGCGCGTCCAGCGCTTGAGCAGCGCCTTGGCGGTGCGCATCGCGTTCGGCGGCTGTGCGGCGAGCTTGAGCGCCTGCGCGCGCGCATGGGCTTCGACTTCGGCTTCCGGCAGCACGTCGTTGATCAGGCCGTATTCGCGTGCCTTGGCGGCGGGGAACGCCTCGCCGAGCAGCAGCAGTTCGGCGGCGCGCGGATGGCCCATGATGACCGGCATCAGCAGGCTCGATGCGAATTCCGGGCAGATGCCGATGTTGACGAACGGCAGCTGGAAGCGGGTCTTCTCGGCGGCGTAGACGAGGTCGCAGTGCAGCAGCAGCGTGGTGCCGATGCCGACCGCCGGACCGGCGACCGCGGCGACGATCGGCTTGCCGGTGTCGACCACCGCCTGCATGAACGCCGCGACGACGCTGCCGCCGGCATCGCCGGGCGAGTTCAGGAAGTCGACGAGATCGTTGCCGCTGCAGAAACAGCCGTCGGTGCCGGTGAACAGGATCACGCGCACGTCGGGATTCGCGTTGCCGGCGATCAGCGCATCGGTCATCGTCTTGTACATCGCGCCGCTGATGGCGTTTTTCTTGTCGGCGCGGTTCAGGCGGATCGTGAGGATGCGGTCGCGTATTTCGGTGACGATGTGCTCGGTGCTCATGCCGGGGTCCTTGAGGCTGGAAGGGGGAAATCGGGTAGTGCCGGCATTGTATCGATCTGCCGGCGCGCGGCGTCATCACAATGCGGGAGGCTTGCCCGCTTCCGGCGCCGGCATTGCGAACAGCAGGCAGGTCGTCGTCGCATGCGCGAGCAGCTTGCCGTCTTCGCCGACGATGCGGCCGTCGGCGATCGCCAGCTGCCGGCCGCGGTTGACGACCGCGCCGATGCCGCGCACGCGCATGCCGGGCAGGATCGGCCGCGTGAAATTCACTTTCAGTTCGACCGTCGTATAGCCCTGGCCGGCCGCCAGCGTCGAATGCACGGCGCAGGCCATCACCGAGTCGAGCAGGGTGCAGCCATAACCGCCATGAATGCTGCCGAGCGGGTTCAGGTGCCGCGCCTGCGGCGCGCCGTTCATCACGACTTCGCCGTGCGTGACGCTGACCGGCGTGATCGCCATCGTCTCCATGATCGGCGGCAGCGGCATGCGGCCGTCGATCAGCGCCTGCAGGAAATCGACGCCGCTCATGCTGCCGCGTTCGACGGGATCGACGACGCCGTAGCGCGGCGCGCGCATCGCATCTGCGGACATGGGCTTTTCCTTTGCGGCGCGCTGCGCCACCTGACTTGCAATTTGGAAGTCAGAAGCTAGTCGGCTATTCTGGCTTTGTCAATGAAAGTCAGAAACGCCAGACCCGGCGCCGCAGCGGTCACGCGCGGCACGCTCGACGCCGCATCGTGCTCGGTCGCCGCCGCCGTGTCGGCGATCGGCGACCGCTGGAGCCTGCTGCTGCTGCGCGAGGCGTTCAACGGCGTGCGCCGCTACGACGATTTCCTGCACCACACCGGCTGTTCGACGGCGGTGCTCGCGGTGCGGCTGCGCAAGCTGGTCGACGCCGGCATTTTTCGCAAGCAGGCCTATCGCGCGCCCGGCGAGCGTCCACGCGCCGAATATCGCCTGACTGCGAAAGGTGTCGATCTGCTGCCGGTGATCGTCGGTCTGCTGCAATGGGGCGACCGCCATGTCGCCGGTCCCGGCGGCGGACCGCTGTTGCTGAAGGACCGCCGCAACGGCGAACGGATCCGTGCCGCGCTCGTCAATGAAAGCGACGAGCTGGTCGATGCGCGCGATTCGCTGCCGACGCGCAATCCGGCGTTCCATCGCCGGCGCGCGCGCTGATCAGCCGAGCAGGCGATAGCCGTTGCGGCCGCGGCGCTTGACCTGATAGAGGCACTCGTCGGCGCGGCGATAGGCGCTGGACAAGGCTTCATCCGGATGCACGATCACGGCGCCGACGCTGCAGGTCAGCGTGCCGGTCGCGCTGGTTTCGTGAACGATACCGAGGCTGCCGATCGCATCGACGATCGCCTGCGCGCGTTCGGCGGCGGCCTCGACCTCGCAATCGAACAGCAGCAGCGCAAGCTCCTCGCCGCCGATGCGCGCCGCCATGTCGAGCGGCCGTCGCGCAAGGCCGGCGAGGGCGATGCCGACTTCGGCGAGCGCGCCGTCGCCGTATTCGTGGCCGTAATGGTCGTTGAGCGCCTTGAAGTGATCGAGGTCGATCAGTGTGAACAGCAGCGTGCCGTGCCGACTGTGCGGCAGCGCGCGGATCATCGTGTCGTAGTGCTCCTCGAACGCGCGGCGGTTCGCGAGTCCGGTCAGCGCGTCGCGGTACGCCATGATTTCGAGCAGCAGGTTCGCCGCCCATTGCCGGCGCATCGTCAGGCGCGACCAGATCACTGACAGCAGCGACAGGCCGAGCAGCATCGATTCCATCACCCATGCGGTCGGGCTGCGGTGCGCGTCGCTGTTCGGCCAGAGCTCCTGCAGGCCGAGTACCGCGACGAGATAGGCGGCGATGAACGCCAGGCTGCGATTGAAGCTGAGACGCGCGAGCACCAGCGCGGTGATCGGCACGACGATGACGATCGACGGTTCGATGCGAAAGCCGAAATCGGCGCTGATGTAGCGCACGATCTCGACGGCGAGCAGTTCGCTGATCAGGGCGGCGATGAGAAACCATTCGGTGCCGGCCGACAGCGGCTTGCGCGCGAGGAAGAATCCCAGCACGCCGAACATCGGCGTCATGATGCCGAGTTCGAGCAGCAGCATCAGCTGCGCGGTTTCCGGCGGCGTCGCGAGGATGCGCGACCACAGCGGTGCGGCGGCGTACATCAGGAACGAAATCGCCGCGATGCTGATCCGCGCGTTGCGGCTGCTGAGCCGCGAGTAATCGAGAAACCGCTGTTCGAGCTGCGGCGAAAAACGGTAGCGCGCGCTTTCACTGCCGGCGATCGTTTCGAGGCTCTGCACGTCCTCGGCGCTCAGGTCGTGGCCGATCCGCCGGCTCGGCGCTTCGCCGCGGTATTCGAGGCGCGACAGCAGCAGTTGCCGGCCGCCGCGGCGCAGGCGCTGCCAGCGCTGCGACGTGCCGGCGCGCCGGTCGGCGGAAGCGGGGCGGACAGCGCCCGGGTCCGGGAAGTCCACCACGCCGCGTTCAGAACATCTGTGTGGTTTGCGGATCGACCTTGTCCGGCGCCGCCGCGCCGCGTGGCGCGATCCAGTCGCCGGTGATCATCTGCTCGTACGCCTGGCCGGGACCGACCATCGGGTAGACCGACGCCATCGGGTCGATCATCACTTCGAGGAACGCCGGGCCGTCGAACGCGATGAAGTCCTTGACGACGCGGGCGAGGTCGGACTTTTTCTCGACGCGCGCCGCGAACCTGTAGCCGTCGGCTTCGGCGGCCTTGATGAAGTCCTTCTGATGCAGCGTCTTGTCGGAGCCGGCGTAGCGCGATTCGAAGAACAGGCGCTGCCACTGCTTGACCATGCCGTCGCCGTTGTTGTTCAGCACGACGATCTTGACCGGCAGGCCGTAGGTCGTCGCCGTCTCCAGCTCGCCGAAGTTCATGCGGATCGACGCGTCGCCGTCGATGTCGATGACGGCGCGCTGCTTCTGCGCGAACGCCGCGCCGATCGCCGCCGGCAGGCCGAAGCCCATCGTGCCCATCGAGCCCGACGTCAGCCACAGGCGCGGCTGCTTGAAGTCGAAATACTGCGCGGCCCACATCTGGTGCTGGCCGACGCCGGTCGCGACCACCGCTTCGCCTTTCGTGAGCTTGTTGATTTCCTCGATGACCGCGTGCGGCTGGATCAGCTCGCCGCCGCGTTCGTAGTTCATCGCGTGCTTCTGCTTCAGTTCGGCGATATGCGCATGCCACGCCGCGTAATCCGGCTTGAAGCCCTGCGCCGTCGCGTATGCCTGCAGGCTGTTCAGCGCGGCGTTGAGTTCGCCGACGTGATGCCAGTGCACGCGCTTGACCTTGTTGATCTCCGACGGGTCGATGTCGAGATGCGCGATCGCCCGCGCGCCGGGTGCGAAGCGCGCCGGATTGCCGGCGACGCGATCGTCGAAGCGCGCGCCGATCGCGATCAGGAAATCGCAGTCGTCGACTGCGTAGTTCGCGAACGCGGTGCCGTGCATGCCGAGCATCTGCAGCGACAGCGCTTCGGTCGTGTCGACCGCGCCGATGCCCATCAGCGTCGTCGTCACCGGAATGCCGAACGCCTTGGCGAAGCTGCGCAGCGACGCCGACGCCTCGCCGTGGATCACGCCGCCGCCGGCGTAGATCAGCGGGCGCTTGGACTGGCGCAGCAGTTCGAAGAACGCTGCGTTGTGCGCCGGCGTGACGACGTTGTCATAAACCTCTTTCAGCCGCGCGCGATAGCCCGGCAGCGGCAGGCGGCCTTCGCCCTTGAACGCGCCGGACCAGTTCTGTACGTCCTTCGGGATGTCGATGACGACCGGGCCGGGCCGGCCGGTGCGGGCGATCTCGAACGCGCTGCGCACGGTCGCTTCGAGCTTGGCCGGATCGGTGACGAGGAACACGTGCTTGGCGGCGGCGCCCATGATCGAGCTG
>DASSVA010000125.1:0-6642 GCA_035706385.1 Solimonas sp.
GCGTTCGGTTCGGCGAGCTTGTGGAACGCGAGCGCCGACTGCAGACAGATCACGCCGTGCGGGACGGCCCGGGCGACCAGCGCCAGGCTCAGCGGAAACGACAGCTTGCGCGCGGCCGGCACATAACTGCCGCGTCCCAGCTTCTTGAGCTGGCCGCGCTCGCACAGCCGGCGCAGATATTCGGCCTGGATGTCATGGGGCGCGAGATCTTTGGGCCGCAGCACGCCCATCTGCTGCGCGAGGGCTAAGATGCGCTCGGACTTGGTCTGTTCGTCCACGCTGTGAATAATCGGCAGCATCCTGAATATCTATATATATTAAAAAACATTGTTGCTTCCAAGGCAAGCGAAATATTCATGAGCTGAATCTTTGCTATGAGCGTTAATTGGATGAAAATTAAAATAATTTCCAGGGAGCCGGATGCTCGCTGACATCGCCCTGTTTCTTGCTGCGGCCGTGCTGTTCGTGCCGCTGTTCCGGCGCCTCGGGCTCGGCGCGGTGCTCGGTTACCTCGCGGCCGGTGTCGTGATCGGCCCTTCGGGCATCGGCGCGATCGGCGAGCCGGAACAGGTGCTGCATTTCGCCGAATACGGCGTGATCCTGCTGCTGTTCATCATCGGCCTGGAGTTGCAACCGAGTCGCTTGTGGACGATGCGCCGCTCGGTATTCGGCGTCGGTGCCGCGCAGGTTTTCGTGACGACCGCGGCGCTGGCCGGCCTCGGTGTGGCGTTCGGACTCGATGCCCGCACCGCCGTCGTTGCCGGCTTCGGTCTGGCGATGTCGTCGACGGCGCTGGTTCTGCAGATGCTCGGCGAGCGGCGTGAGCTGACGACCCGGCATGGCCGCGCCGCGTTTTCGATCCTGCTGTTCCAGGATCTGAGCGTGATTCCGTTTCTCGCACTGATTCCGCTGCTGGCCCACGGCAGCGCGCATGTCGGCGGCGGCTGGGTGAATGCGGCGAAGACGCTCGGCATGTTCTTCGTCGTCGTGCTCGGCGGCCGCTATGCGGTGCGGCCGGTGATGAAACGGATCGCCGCGGCCGACACGCCGGAACTGTTCACGGCGGCCGCGCTGCTGATCGTGATCGGCACGGCGCTGGCGATGGCGGCGGTCGGTCTGACGATGTCGCTCGGCGCGTTTCTCGCCGGCGTGCTGCTGTCGGAATCCGAGTTCCGCCACGAACTGCAGGCCGACATCGAGCCGTTCAAGGGACTGCTGCTCGGCCTGTTCTTCATCGCCGTCGGCATGTCGGCCGATCTGCAACTGCTGTTCGCGCAGCCGCTGCGGATTCTCGGTCTCGTCGTCGTTCTGCTGACGATCAAGGCGACGGTGTTGTGGGTACTCGCGCGATGGTCGGGCCTGAACAACGACGCATCCGGCGCGCTGGCGGCGGCGCTCGCGCAAGGCGGCGAGTTCGCGTTCGTGCTGTTCTCGGTCGCGGTCGGCGCCGGCGTCATGCGTGCCGATCTGTCGGCCTTGCTGGTGCTGGTCGTGACGATCTCGATGATGGCGACGCCGCCGCTGTTCTCGCTGCAGATCCGCACGCGCCGGCGCCGCGAGGCGCGGCCGTACGACACCATCGAGACCGACGAGCACGAAGTGCTGATCGCCGGCTTCGGACCGTTCGGGCAGATCGTCGCGCGCATCCTGCGCGTCAAGCACATCGCGTTCACGGTGCTCGACAAGGATTTCGAGCATGTCGATTTCGTGCGCCAGTTCGGCAACAAGATCTTCTACGGCGATGCCAGCCGCCTCGATCTGCTGCGCGCCGCGCATGCCGACAAGGCGCGCGTGTTCGTGCTGGCGATTCCGGATGTCGAAGCGTCGTTGCGTACCGCGCAGACGGTGCGGCGGCATTTTCCGCATCTGCGCATTCTCGCGGCCGCCGTCAACCGCCAGCACGCGCTGCAATTGATGGCGCTCGGCATCGCGAGCGACGACATCATCCGGCGCAGCTACTTCTCGTCGATCGAGATGACGCGGCGCGTATTGACCGGCCTCGGCGACAGCGACGAAGCCGCGAACCACGCGATCGACGTGTTTCTCCGCCACGATGCCGAGGTCCTGAAACGGCAATTCGACGTCCCGCTCGGCGACGTGCAGAAAATGCGGCAGACGACGCAGGACGCCGCGCGCGAACTCGAAGAACTGTTCGCCGCCGACCGCGCGCCCGCCGCGAACGGGAGCGAGCGATCGTGAGTGGCGTGATGGTCGCCAACACGGTCGTCGCGCTGGTCGCGCTCGGCATGGGTCTGGCGTTCGTCTCCGCCGACCGGCGCTCGCCGACTTCGCGCGCACTCGCGGCGACCTACGCCTACATCGGTCTGTCGATCTATCTCAATCTGGTCTGGACCGGCAGCGGGATCGAACTGCCGTGGTGGACCGCATGGTTCGCGCTGCCGGAAGCCGCGGCGACGGTCACGGCGCTCGAATGGATCATCCGCGTCCGCCGCACGGTGCCGGTCGAGACCGCGCTCGATACGCGTTTCGGCGATCGCGTGCTGCGCAGCGGTCAGTTCGGCGGCATCCTCTACGGCCTGTTCTCGCTGCTCTGGCCCGAGATCCGCATCACGCATTTCCTGCGCGCCAGCGCGAATCCGGACGTCTTCTCCAGCGGCGGATTCTGGCTGTTCGCGGCGCCGCTGCTGTACGCCGTCGCCAGCGGCACGATCGGCATCCTGCTGCTGCTGCGCCGGCGTCCCGAGCGCGCCGAGACGACGCGCGTGCTGGCGATGGCGATCGGCGTGCCGTTCCTGCTGGTCAGCTTCGTGCTGCCGGTCGAAGGTGCGGCGCTGTCGGTGATCATCGGCGAAATCATCCTGTTCATCGGTTCCACGCACTATCACGTGCTGCAGGGCCAGCGCGGCCAGTTCATGTCGCGCTTCCTGTCGCCGCAGGTCGCCAAGCTGGTCGCCGAACAGGGTTTGTCGCGGGCGATGCAGGAGAGCCATCGCGAGATCACCATCGTCTGCTGCGATCTGCGCGGCTTCACGCCGTATGCCGCCGCACAGCCGTCGTCGCAGGTTTTGCAGGTGCTGCGCGAGTATTACGACGCGGTCGGCGAGGTCGTCTCCGATTACGGCGCGACGATCAAGGATTTCGCCGGCGACGGCATCCTCATCCTCGTCGGTGCGCCGCTGCCGGTGCCGTATCACGCGCATCGCGCACTGGAAATGGCGCAGAACATCCGCGAAGTCGGTCTGGCGCTGACGCGCCGCTGGAGCACGGCGCGTCACCCGCTTGGCATCGGGGTTGGCGTCGCCACCGGCATGGTCACGGTCGGCGTGATCGGTTCGGCGTCGCGGCTCGAATACACCGCCGTCGGCTCGGCGGTGAATCTCGCATCGCGGCTCTGCGAACAGGCCGGCAACGGCGAGATTCTCGTCGATGCGCGCACCGCCGATCTGGCGGGACCGGGCGCGCTGCAGCGGCGCGATGCGATCGCCGTGAAAGGCTTTGCCGAGCCGGTCGCGCGCTACGCGCTGGGCTGACCGTCGCGCTTTTCAGTCGGCGCCGACCGCAACGCCGATCGCGCCGTCTTCGCCGACCCACGCGCGGAACATCGCTTTCGAATTGAACGGCAGCACGAGATGGCCGGCGTGGTCGATCGCGATGCAGCCGCCACGGCCGCCGTAGCTCGCCACCGCATCGAGCGCATGCGCGGCCGCCGCGGCGAGTGAGGCGCCGCGATAGCGCATCTGCGCGTCGACGTCGAAGCCGAAGCCGGCGCGGATGAATGCTTCGCCGGTGCCGGTGCACGAAATCGCCGCGCTGCGGTTGTCGGCGAACGTGCCGGCGCCGATCAGCGGTGTATCGCCGACGCGGCCGGGATGCTTGTTGGTGAGGCCGCCGGTGCTGGTCGCGGCGGCGAGATCGCCGCGTGCGTCGCGCGCGACCGCGCCGACCGTGCCGAACGCGGCGCCGTCGTACGCCGAATCGTGGTCGAGCACGATGACATCGTGCTGCTGCGCCTTGCGCAGCTGGCGGCGGCGCTGCTCGGTGATGAAATATTCCGGTTCGACGACATCGAGCCCGAGTTCGGCATTCAGCTCGTCGGCGCCGGCGCCGATGAACAGGACATGCGGCGAACGTTCCATGACGGCGCGCGCGAGCCGCACCGGGCTTTTCGCGCGGCAGACGCCGGCGACCGCGCCGCAGCGCCGGTCGCGACCGTCCATGATCGCCGCGTCGAGTTCCGGGCGGCCATCGCGATTGAGCACGCCGCCGACGCCGGCGTTGAACAGCGGGCACTGTTCGAGCCGCACGACCATCCGTTCGACGACGTCGAGGCTGCCGGCGCCGTCGCGCAGCAATTGCAGGCCTTCGCTGGCGATACGGTGCAGCTCGGCGCGCTGTTCGCGCGTGTCGGTCGCGGCGTCGAGTTCGCCGGCACCGCCGTGAATGGCAAGACGGATCATGCGGAAATGGTTTGCGAAAAGCGCGGAGGCGCAGCGTAACGCCGCCGGCCGCGGCCCGACAGGGTGGAATCCAGCGGATATGCTGCGCGACCGGACGGGGAGGTGAGGGCGACGATGGTCCTGTTGGCGATACTGCTTTACATCGTGTTGCAGCTCGGCATCGCGATCGCCGTGTCGCGGCGCACGGTCAGCGAATCCGACTACCTGCTCGCCGGGCGCCGGCTCGGTCCGTGGCTCGCGACGTTCGGCGTGTTCGCGACCTGGTTCGGTGCCGAAACCTGCATCGGCGCGGCCGGCGAGGCGTATCGCAGCGGCCTGCGCGCGGTCGCCGCCGATCCGTTCGGTTATTCGCTGGGGCTGGCATGCGCCGGCCTGTTCTTCGCGGCGACGCTGTGGCGGCGCGGGCTGGTCACGCTCGCCGATCTGTTCCGTCAGCGCTACGGCGGCGGCGTCGAGCGTTTCGTGACGCTGGTGATGATTCCCGGCTCGCTGTTGTGGGCGGCCGCGCAGGTGCGCGCGTTCGGTCAGGTGCTGGCGTCGACCGGCACGCTCGGCGTGTTCGCGGCGACGACGCTGGCGGCGCTGGTCGTCGTCGCGTACACCGCGATCGGCGGCATGTGGGCCGATTCGTGGACCGATCTCGTGCAGGGTCTGGTGCTGATCGCCGGCATCGTCGTGATCGGCGTGCTGTTCGCGCATGACGGCGGGCTTGCGCATCTGTCGCTGCAGGGCATCGGCGCGCCGGCCGCTGCCGCCGATCCGCCGCGGCCGCTGCTCGAAGCGTTCGCGGTGCCGATCTTCGGCACGATCGCCGCGCAGGAACTGGTCGCGCGCATGCTCGCGGTGCGCAGCCCGCAGCTGGCGCGCGGCGCGACGATCGCCGGCGCGGTGCTGTATCTGCTGGTCGGTTCGATCCCGGTCGTCATCGGCCTCGGCGCCGCAGCCGCGCTCGGGCCGGGCGTCGATCCCGAACAGCTGCTCGCGCATCTTGCGCACACGCATCTGCCGATCGCGCTGTACATCCTGTTTCTCGGCGCGCTGGTGTCGGCGATCCTGTCGACGCTGTCGGGCACGCTGCTGGTCGCCGGTTCGCTCGCCGCGCACAACCTCGTCGCACCGCTCGCCGAGCGGCGCGGGCGCGCGCTGTCGGAGCGCAGCCGGCTGCGCTGGAACCGCGGCGCGGTCGTCGTGTTCGGCGTGCTGTCGTACGTGATCGCACTCGGCTCGGACAACATGTACGAACTGGTCGAGGAAGCGTCGGGGCTCGGTTCGTCCGGCGTCTTCATCATGATGATCGCGGCGCTGTGGCTGCCGCGGTTCGGCGGCAGCGCGAGCGCGGTTGCGGCGCTGATTCTCAGCGTACTGGTATTCGTGCTCGGCGAGCACGTGTTCGGCTGGCCGTATCCGTACATGACCTCGCTCGCCGCCGCCGCCGCCGGTTATCTGCTGCTCGCGCCGCTGCGGGCGCGCGACACGGCGGTCGTCGCCTGACGCTCAGCGCAACGCGTCGATGACCAGCTCCGGCGTCAGCAGTTGCGGCAGGATCTTCGGCTCGCCGCCGCGCACGTACAGCAGATAGAGCGGCACGCCGTTGCGGCCGAAGCGCGCGAGCTCGGCGGTGATCGCCGGATCGGCGCGCGTCCAGTCGGCGACCAGCACCGCGACATCGCCGTCGCGGAACGCCTGTTCGACGCGCGACGAACGCAGCGCGACGCGTTCGTTGACCTTGCAGCTCAGGCACCAGTCGGCGGTGAAGTCGACGAACACCGTGCGACCTTCGCCACGCAGTTCGGCGACGCGTTGCGCCGACCACGGTTCGGTCAGCGAGCGGCTGTCGGCGGCTGCCGGCGTTCTGATCGCATCGGCTTTCGGCAGACCGATCAGCAGTGCGACGGCGAGCGCCGCCGCGGCGAGCTTGCACAGCGACGCGACCAGGCCGTGTGCCGGCCACAGCCACAGGATGAACGCGATCAGCACCAGCCCGACCATCAGCTGCGCGGCGGCGCCGGCATCGAGCTGACGGGCGATCACCCACAACAGCCAGACCACGCTCAGATACAGCGGAAACGCCATCAGCTGCTTGAAGCGTTCCATCCACGCGCCCGGCTTCGGCAGCAGACGCGCGGCGCCCGGCACGAAACCGATGACGAGGAACGGCAGCGCGAGGCCGAGGCCGAGCGCGGCGAACACGGCGAGCGCGTACAGCGGCGGCTGCGTCACGGCG
>DASSVA010000126.1:0-8837 GCA_035706385.1 Solimonas sp.
ACGCGAGCCCCTGGAAATAGAACAGCGTCAGCGGCGCCAGCACCAGACTGAGGAACAGCTGCACGCGCACCGCGACGCGCCACGCCGGTTCGGCGCGATAGCGGCCGGCGGCGACGTAGAAAATCGCGGTCACCGCGCCGAACGACAGCCACAGGCCGGGCGCCATCACCGCCGACGGATCCACGACGACGATCGCCAGCCACGCGAACGCCAGCGCGCGGCCGGTCTGCGCGAGACGGTGCGTCAGCGCCGCCAGCGCCAGCACCAGCAGCATGAACAGCGAACGCGCGACCGGCGCGTCGAACCCGGCGAGCAGCGCATACAGCGTCGCGACCAGCGCCGAGCCGATCAGCGCGAAGCGCTGCGCCGGCAGCCACAGGCACGCGCGCGGCCACGCCGCCCAGCTCCAGCGCAGCACGAAGAACGCGAAGCCGGCGACCAGCGCGAGGTTGAAGCCGGAGATCGCGATCAGATGCGTGGTGCCGGTCAGGCGGAACGCATCCCAGTCGGCGTCGCGCAGATCGGCGGTCGCGCCGATCGTCAGCGCCTTCAGCAGCGCCGCGCCCGGCCGTGCGCCGAGCACCGCATCGACGCGCGTGCTCCAGGCCTGCCGCAGCTTGAGCACGATGTGGCCGGACGCGATGCCGCAGGGCTCGGCGTCGCGCACCGTCGCGGTCGCGCCGAGCTGCTGGCGGAACAGCCAGCCCTCGTAATCGAAGCCGCCCGGATTCAGCGAGCCGTGCGGCGTCCGCAGGCGCAATCGCAGACGCCAGCACTGTCCGCCGGCGACACGCGCGTCGCTGCGATACCACGCGACGCGGATGCGCGACGGCAGACCGGTCGCATCGTTGCCGTCCGGCGCGAAGCTGAAGCGCCAGGTCTGCGTGCCGGCGTGATCGCCGTCATCGCGATCGTCGCTGCGCTCGGGCAGGCTGACGATACTGCCCTGCACCCAGCGTACTTCGTCGTAGCGCGCTTCCGGCCACTGCCGGTCGAGCTGGCGCTGCGCCTGCCAGCCGGTCAGCGCGATGCCGAGCACGAACGTGAGCGCCAGGTATCGCCAGCGCCACGGCCACAAGGCCGCGAGCGACGCCAGCATCAGCAGCGGCAGCGACGGCAATGCCGGCAAGGCGTGCAGCAGCAGCACGCCGGCCGTGAACGCGGCCGCTAGGAGCCGGAGGTCTGGATCAGGTGGCCGCCGTCCAGCGTCCATACGCGATCCATGCGGCTCGCCAGATGCAGGTCGTGCGTGACGACGACGAGGCTGGTGCCGAACTCGCGATTGAGTTCGAGCATCTGGTCGAACACGCGCTCGGCGGTCTTCGCATCGAGATTGCCGGTCGGCTCGTCGGCGAGCACGCAGGCCGGCTGCGTCACCAGCGCACGCGCCACCGCCGCGCGCTGCCGTTCGCCGCCCGACAGTTCGCCGGGCTTGTGCTGCAGCCGTTCGCCGAGACCGACACGGCGCAGCAGCTCGCTGGCGCGCGACTGCGCGTCGGCGACCGGCATGCGGCGGATCAGCAGCGGCATCGCGACGTTTTCGAGCGCGGTGAATTCCGGCAGCAGGTGATGGAACTGGTAGACGAAGCCGAGCGCGCGATTGCGCAGGCGGCCGCGCGCCGCGTCGGACAGCGCCGACATGTTCTCGTCGCCGATCCAGACCTCGCCGGCGCTCGGCGAATCGAGGCCGCCGAGACAATGCAGCAGCGTCGACTTGCCGGTGCCGCTCGCGCCGACGATCGCGATGCGCTCGCCGCGCGCGACGACGAGGTCGACGCCGTTCAGCACTTCGAGACGCAGGCGGCCGTCGTCGAAGGTCTTGCCGAGATTGACGGCGCGGATGATCGCCGGGTTCGTCGTTGCAGCGGCGTCCATGCTGCGCGGATCGCTACTCATATCTCAATGCCTCCGCCGGCGACACGCGCGATGCGCGCCACGCCGGATACAGCGTCGACAGCAGGCCGAGCGCGAGCGACAGCGAACCGATGCGGATCACGTCGGACAGTTTCAGTTGCGACGGCAGATCGCTGATGTAGTAGACGTCCGGCGCGAGGAACTGGTGATGCGTCAGCTGTTCGAGGATCGGCACCAGCGTCTCGACGTTCAGCGCGAGGCAGACACCGCCGAGCACGCCGAGCGCGGTGCCGACGAAGCCGATGATCGAGCCCTGCACCATGAACACCATCATGATCGAACGCGGTGTCGCGCCGAGCGTACGCAGGATCGCGATGTCCGACTGCTTGTCCTGCACGACCATCACCAGCGTCGAGACGATGTTGAACGCGGCGACGCCGACGATCAGCGACAGGATGATGAACATCACCATCTTCTCGGTCGACACCGCGCGGAAGAAATTCGCGTGGCTGCGCGTCCAGTCGGAGATGTAATAGATGCCGGGCAACTGGTTCGCGAGTTCGCGCGAGACGCGCGGCGCGGCGAACATGTCGTACAGCTTGAGCCGCACGCCGCTGACGGTGTCGCCCATCCGCAACAATGCCTGCGCGTCGTGCAGATTGATCAGCACGAGGCCGCGATCGAACTCGTACATGCCGATGCGGAACACGCCGCTGACGGTGAAGCGGCGGAACCGCGGCAGCAGGCCGGCCGGCGTCACCGACGCCTGCGGCACCATCAGGTCGAGCTTGTCGCCGATCGTCACGCCGAGCGATTCGGCGAGCTCGCTGCCGATGACGATGTTGTAGCTGCCGGCGGTCAGCGAATCGAAACGGCCGGCCTTCATGTGCGCGGCGATGTCGGAGACTTTCTCTTCTTCTTCCGGCAGCACGCCGCGCAGCATCGTGCCGGACAGATCGGCGCCGACCTTCACCATGCCCTCGCCTTCGATGTACGGCGCGAGCCCCTCGATCGCCTTGTTGGTGGCGGCGAGCTTGGCGACGCCCTGCCAGTCCTCGAGGCCGCCGCGATACGCCGCGATCGTCGCGTGCGACGCCATGCCGAGAATCCGCGTGCGCAGTTCGCGCTCGAAACCGTTCATCACCGACAGCACCGTGATCAGCGCCGTGACGCCGATCGCGATGCCGAGCATCGACGCCGCGGAAATGAACGAAATGAAGTGATTGCGCCGCTTCGCGCGCGTGTAGCGCAGGCCGGCGAACAGCTCGTAGGGATTACGCATAAGTCGGTGATTGGAGCATACGGCCGGCGGTCGGCGCCACTGGCGGCCATCGCGCTCCGGGAAAACCGTCACGCGATGTCATCGAACGGTCACCGGACCGCAAACATCGGCCGCTACGGTGCTCGCGTCTTCCCGACGCCGCGTTCGCGTGCGTCGCCGGCAGCGATCCATTTGCGACCTCAGGGAGTTTTGACATGCAGCAGCAAAAATGGCGTCCGCTTGGCGCTTGTCTGATCACCGCCTGCGCCCTCGTCGGCGCGTTCGCGCTCGCCGCCTGCGGCAACGACGACGATGACAACGACAACGGCAGTGCCAAGACCACGAGTTTCGCACCGGTCGACGCCGCGGCGACCGACGCCGCCAAGCGCCAGGTCTACGGTTCCGATTTCGCGACGGTCGACGGCCAGACGCGCGAGACCGGCTACGTGACGATCCTGCGCTCCGGCGAGCAACGCGGCGACAGCGCCGAACTCAACGTCTTCGGCCAGATTCTCGACAAGCACATGGCGCCGATTCTCGCCGAGGACGGTTCGCGGACGATCGCCGATTCGAACGACTTCTCGTCGATCCTCAAGGTCGGCAGCAAGCTGTATTCGGTCTCGCAGTTCGAAAGCCAGCCGGGCGGCATGTATCTGACCGAGCTGGCGCAGGACACCGAGACCGGCAAGCTGAGCGCCGTGAAGACCACGGCGATCGACCTGTCGGGCATCAACGGCATCTGGAATCCCTGCGCGGGTTCGGTGACGCCGTGGAACACGCACCTCGGCTCGGAAGAGTACGAGGCGAACGCCCGCAACGGCGAGGCGAGCGCGTCCAGCATGGCCTCGTATCTCGCCGGCGGCGCGACCAATCCTTATTTCTGGGGCTTCCCGGTCGAAGTCGCGGTCAGCGAAGCCGGCGCGGCGACCGTCACCAAGCATTATTCGATGGGCCGCTTCGCGCATGAGCTTTCGTACGTGCTGCCCGACCGCAAGACCGTCTACGAAGCCGACGACGGCACCGACGTCGCGCTGCTGCGCTATGCCGCGCAGACCGCCGGCAATCTGAGCGCCGGCACGCTGTACGCCGCCAAGTGGACGCAGACCAGCCCGGCCGGCGGCGATGTCGCGACGGCCGCCGCCGACATCTCGTGGATCGAGCTCGGCACCGCGAGCGACGCCGAGGTCAAGACGCTGATCGACGCCGGCACCACTTTCGCTGACATCTTCACCGCAGCCGATCCGGTCGACGGCGCCTGCGCCGAAGGCTTCAAGCTGGTCGTCGCCAACGGCGCGAGCGAATGCCTCAAGCTCAACGCCGGCCAGGAAAAGGCCGCCGCGTTCCTCGAGACGCGCCGCTACGCGGGCTATCTCGGCGCGACCACCGAGTTCAAGAAGGAAGAAGGCATCAGCTTTGATCCCGACGCGAACAAGCTGTACGTCGCGTACAGCGACATCAGCAGCTCGATGTCGGATACCAAGGGCGACATCCAGGTCTCGAAGAACGCCTGCGGCGGCGTGTTCGAATACAGCCTCGATGGCAACGGCATCGCGACCCAGGTCGCCGCCGCGGTCGTCGGCAAGCCGGCCAGCTACGCGGAAGGCGACATCTTCTACGGCAATACCTGCGACATCGACGGTCTCGGCAATCCCGACAACATCAGCTTCATGCCGGGCCAGAGGACGCTGCTGATCGGCGAGGACGCGTCGAGCGCGCATCAGAACGACGCGATCTGGGCGTACAACCTCGATTCGAAGGCGCTGACGCGGATCGGTTCGACGCCGTACGGCGCCGAGACCACTTCGCTGTACTACTACCCCGACGTCAACGACTTCGGCTACATCGTCGCGGTCGTGCAACATCCGTACGGCGAGAGCGACGAGGACGCGGTCGCCGAGGACAGCGCCGAGCGCCGCTCGTACTTCGGCTACATCGGCGCGCTGCCGGCGCACAAGTGAGCGCATGACGCGGCATCCGGTTCCGGCGCGCGCCCGCGCGCCGGAACCTTTTTCGTTCATTCGCACGGATCCATCATGCTGAACCCCCGTTACGCGGTCGTGCTCGCGACGTTCGCCGTCGCCCTGCTGTCCGGCTGTCACGATCGCGACGACAGCGGCGTCGACCTCAAGCTGCGTCCGGTGCGGAACAAGCTCGCCAACATCCCGCCGCAGTGTTTCACGCGCACGCGCGACGACGACGGCACCGTGCAGAATCCCTGTTACGTCTGTCACGCCGACGCCGCCGAGCCGAACTTCCAGAGCCAGCCCGAGAATCAGCTGGCGTATGCGTTTCCGTCGCTGCAGCGCAGCGGCAAGGTGACGAACGAATGGCACAACCTGTTCGTCGACCGCGCGCCGGCGATCGCGGCGATCACCGACGACGACGCGCTGCGCCATGTCCGCGACGACAACTATCGCGATGCGCGCGGCCGCATCGATCTCGCCGCGCGCCTCGCGCGCGTGCCGCCGAACTGGGACATCGACGGCGACGGCCGCTGGGGCGGTTATGTACCCGACGCCGCGTTCGACTTCGATGCCGCCGGCTTCGACCACACCGCCGACGGCCGCGCGACCGGCTGGCGCGCGTTCGCGTATTTCCCGTTTCCGGGCGCGTTCATGCCGACCAACGGCGCGTTCGACGACGTGCTGATCCGCCTGCCGGCGCCGTTTCGCGAGCGCGCGGACGGCACGCCCGACGAGCGCATCTACGCCGTCAATCTGGCGATCGTCGAAAGCCTCGTGCGGCGCGCCGACATCGCGATAGCCGCGACCGACGAAAAAGCGCTCGGCGTCGATCTCGACCGCGACGGCCGGCTGGCGACGGCGACGCGCGTGGTCCACGACTGGGCGCCGCTGCAGAAACGCTTCATGTCGTACGTCGGCCGCGCGCGCGCCGAACAGGACGCCGGCCGCGTGCACGCCGCCGACGGCCTGTTTCCCGAAGGCACCGAGTTCCTGCACAGCGTGCGCTATCTCGATATCGCCGCCGACGGCAGCGTCGTGCCGGCACCGCGCATGAAGGAACTGCGCTACAGCCGCAAGCAGCGCTGGGTGACGTATTCGTCGCTGCGTCAGCAGGCGCTGCACGAGAGCAAGGAAGCGACGCTGTCGCCGGACGAACCCGAGCAGTATCTCGGCAATCCCGAGCGCGGCATGCAGAGCAGGCTCGGCTGGGTCTACCAGGGCTTCATCGAAGACCGCAACGGCCGCCTGCGGCCGCAGACCCAGGAGGAATCGCAGTTCTGCATCGGCTGCCACGGCGGTCTTTCCGCGACCGACGACGGCATCTTCTCGTTCTCGCGCAAGCTCGACCGCGGCGCCGCGCGCGGCTGGTATCACTGGGGCGAGCGGCCGTTTCACGGTCTGCCGGATCCGTTGCGCGCCGACGGCAAACCCGAGTTCGCGACTTATCTGCTCAACAACATGGCCGGCGACGAATACCGCGCCAACGACGAACTGCGCGCGCGTTTCTTCGACGCGCACGGCCGGCCGCGGCCGGCGGCGTTCGCGACGCTCGGCAGCGATCTGTCGATCCTGATGCTGCCGTCGCGCGAACGCGCACTGGCGCTCGACAAGGCGTATCTGGCGATCGTCCGCGAGCAGTCGTTCGTGCGCGGCCGCGACGCCGTCCTGCATCCGACCGCGAACGTCTGGCGCGAGATCGGGCAGGACGCGCCGACCGGCATCGCGACGCCGCTGCCGGCGCCGCGGCTGGCGCCCGGCCAGCGCGACAGCCACGCGGCTGGGTGATCTTCCGCCTGTTCGCGCCGCGAGGGCATCGCCAGAATCGATGTCATTCGCCGCATGCCCGCGCGTGCTCCGCACCGCCGGGCTGCGGTCGCCCGATCAGAACGAAAGCCAGGGGGCGCACGTGAGTCGGTCCGCAACGGCCGCGGGAGTGCCGGCCGGCACGCCGGCCTTGACGCAGTTCCTCGACGCCGACGCGCAGTTGCGTGCGTCACTGCCGGCGTCCGCGCGCGAGCCGGAGACACTGCGCGAGCTGTATCGCCGCATGGTCGAAACCCGCATCTTCGACAAGAAGGCGGTCGCGCTGCAGCGCAGCGGCCGGCTCGACCGCTATACCGCGTGCCGCGGCCAGGAAGCGATCGTCGCGGCGATCGCGCTGAGCCTGCGCGCCGACGATCGATTCGTCGCCGCCGATCGCGAACACACGCTGCCGCCGCTGCGCGATGCCGGTCTGCTCGACGTGCTGCGCCACTGGAGCGCGGCGAGCGCGCGCCAGGCTGCATCGCCGTCGATGGCGCTCGCGCGGGCACGTTCGCTCGCCGCGGATCTTTCGCCGGAACAGCCGTCGCCGGTCGTGCTCGCGCCCGGCGACGACGACATCGTCGACGCGCCGCTGGTCTGCGAAGCGCTGCGCGCCGCACCACACGCCGGCCTGCCGCTGATCTTCATCGTGCCGCGCCGCCAGTGGCGGATCGCCGACGACGTCGCGCCGCCGGCGAGCCGGATCGCCGCCGCCGGCATCATCGGCGAAACGGTCGACGGCAACGACGTGATCGCGATGCACGATGCGCTGCAGCGCGGCGTCGCCGCGGCGCGCGGCGGCCGCGGGCCGTTGCTGATCGAGGCGATCACCTGCCCGTTGCGCGAGCGCCAGCCGTTGCGCGACGAACAGCATCCGCCGCGTTCGGACGCCGAACTGCGCGCGGCCTGGGAGCGCTGCCCGATCAAGCGCCTCAAGCGCTATCTGGAAAGCCGGCAGCTGTGGAGCGTCGCCGAAGAAGAGGCACTGCTGCTCGCGGCCGGCGAACAGGCGGCGCAGGCGGCGCGCGTCTTCGCCGGCGGCGCGCCGGCCTGAACCGCAGCTTGATGAACCTCGCGCGGTTTTCCGCGTCAAAACCTTGCGAGCGTTCTTCACTCACATGGAGGTGTGGCCATGAGCAAGCTCAAGCGTCAGGAAGACGCGAATCAGGTGTCCGAGGCCGGCATGTTCTACCCGACCGGACATATCGTCGCCGGCTTCGCCGACGCGGCGACCGCGAAGAAAGCGCAGGCGTCGCTGAAGCAGCAGGGTTTCGGCGACCACGATCTGCGTTACGTGTCGGCCGCCGAGATGGCGCGCGACGCCGCGAAGAACCTCGAGAAACCGTTGCTGTTCGCATCGAGCGGCTCCAGCATGCCGACCCGCCAGAAACAGCTTGAACTGGCGAACGACGGCTGCGAATTCGTCATCGTCTACGCACCCGGGCACGAAGACGAACGGCGCGCGCTGCGCGCGCTCGCGGCGATCCCGACCCGTTACGCCGTCAAATACAAGCGGCTGATCATCGAAAACGTCTTGCAGGAGATTCCGTCGCACGACGAGAAGCGCGAGGCCTCGCGCGTCGCCTGAACGCGGCGAGCCGCGGCCGGCCGCGCGGCGACGCTGCGAAACGCGTCGCGCCGGTGTTATAGTCGGCTCAAGCTTTGGGGGCCAAGTCTTTTTATGCGCAAGACTTTTTCTATTGGGGCGGTCGTCTTCTGCGGCCTGATCGTGTCGGCTTATACCCGGACGTCATCGGCCGACGAGCTGGTGATGCCGTCGCACACCGAAGCGCCGGCACATCCGCTCGTGGTCCCGCACCGCGGACAGCATCAGAGTGCGGTCCTGCGCGAGTTCGGCGAACCGCTACAGCGCCATGCGCCGGTCGGCGGCGGCGGCCCCAAACGCCCGCCGATCACCCGCTGGGACTACGACGGCTATTCGGTGTTCTTCGAAC
>DASSVA010000127.1:0-2413 GCA_035706385.1 Solimonas sp.
CAATTCGCAGTGGTTCTCGCCGTTCAACGCGCTGTCGGCGGCCACCTGGACCGCGCAGTATGCGATGCGCCACGTCAAGAAGTACGGTCTGACGCGCGAGCAGCTTGCGCAGATCGCGCTGACCGAACGCGCGCACGCCGCGCTCAATCCGCGCGCACTGGTGCGCGAGCCGCTGACGATGGACGAATACCTGTCGGCGCGGATGATCAGCTCGCCGCTGTGCCTGTTCGACTGCGACCGCTTCACCGACGCCTCGACCGTGCTGATCGTGTCGGCCGGCGATGCGCTCGACGAAGTGAAATGCACGCCGGTGCGGATCGCCGCGATGGCCGGCAGCGTCGAACGGCTGAGCTGGGACCAGGCCGAGTGGATGGCGTGTTACGCGACCGGCCGCGATCTGTGGAACCGGACCGACTACAAGCCGGCCGACGTCGACACCGCGCAGCTTTACGACGGCTTCAGCTTCCAGTGCCTGGCGTGGCTCGAATCGCTCGGCTTCTGCGAGGTCGGCGAGGGCGGTCGCTTCATCGAAGGCGGCCGGCGCATCGCGCTCGACGGCGAGCTGCCGCTGAACACGTTCGGCGGCCAGATCGGCGCCGGCCGTCTGCACGGTTTCGGTTTCGCGCACGAAGCGGTCGTGCAGTTGCGCGGCAACGGCGGTGCGCGGCAGATCGGCAAGGACGTGCGCGTCGCGGTCGCGGCGTCGGGCGGCGGTCCGCTGGCGACCGCGCTGCTGCTGGTGCGGGATTGAGACGATGGGCCGCGCGCTGCCAGTCGAACAGCAACCGGGTTTCCGCCGCCGCCTGCGCGTCGCGAGCGGACCGGGCTGGGTGCGCAGCGCGCTCGAAGACGATTACCACTGCATGCGCGTCAGCGTGCAGCACGACGGCCGCATCGCGACCGCGGTGCACGGCGAGATGCTGCGCGCGCCGTGGACGACCTGCCCCGGCGCGGCGCAACAGTTGCGCGAGACGTTCGAAGGCGTCGCGCTCGCCGACTTCGCCGCGCGCGGCGACAAGGCCGCGAATTGCACGCATCTGCACGACCTCGCGCTGCTGGCCGCCGCGCATGCGTTCGATCCGCAGCCGCTGGTCTACGACGTCTACGTCGCCGATCCGGTCGACGGCGAGCGCCGTGCCGAGATCCGCCGCGACGGCGAGCGCGTGCTCGGCTGGAGCGACCGCGCGATGCAGATCGTCGAGCCCGCCGAACTGGCCGGCATGAAGCTGATGAACCTGCGCGACTGGATCGCGACGCTGGCCGCGCCGCAGCGCGAAGCCGCGCGTCTGCTGCAATGGGGCAGCATCATCGCCAACGGCCGGCAGATTCCGCTCGAACGGCAGTCGGATGCGACGCGCATGCCGCCGAACTGTTACAGCTTCCAGCCCGAGCGCAAGGCCGTCGCAAGGCGTGTCGGCCGCATCCGCGATTTCAGCCGCGAGGCCGCGCCGCCGCTGGCCGGCGTGGCGGTCGCCGACTGAATTTTCACGAACACAGACCCGATGCGATCGTCACAGCCGATCGCGTCCCAGCAGTGAGGAGGACCACATGAAAATGAACGACATGGTGATCATCAGCGTCGACGATCACATCAGCGAACCGCCGGACATGTTCAAGAAGCACCTGTCGGGCGACGATCTCGCCAGCGCGCCGACTTTCAAGGTCGCCGACAACGGCACGAGCTTCTGGGAATACCAGGGCATGAAGATGCCGTCGGTCGGGCTCAACGCCGTGGTCGGCCGTCCGCTCGAGGAATACGGCATGGAGCCGACCTCGCTCGAACAGCTGCGTCCCGGCACCTATGACGTGCACGCGCGGATCGGCGACATGAATGTCAACGGCATCGCCGCGTCGCTGAACTTCGGCAGCTATCCGGGTTTCGACGGCGGCCGCTTCCACAAGGTGCCGGACAAGGCCAAGGCGCTCGTCCACATGCGCGCATACAACGACTGGCACATCGACGAGTGGTGCGGCGCGTATCCGGGCCGCTTCATCCCGTGTGCGCTGCTGCCGACCTGGGACATGAAGGCGACGATCGACGAGCTGCATCGCATCGTCAAGAAAGGCTGCACGACGGTCTCGATCAACGAGAACCCGACGGTGCAGGGCCTGCCGAGCATTCACAACGAATACTGGGAGCCGTTCTGGAAGGCGGTCGCCGACCTCGACATCGTCATGTGCCTGCACATCGGTGCCGGCAATCCCGCGCCGCATGCGTCGATGGAAACGCCGATCGAAGCGTGGATCACGACGATGCCGATGTCGATCGCGACCGGCGCAGCCGACTGGCTCAACCTGTCGGCGCTGCAGCGTTATCCGAACCTGAAGATCGCGCTGTCGGAAGGCGGCATCGGCTGGATTCCGTATTTCCTCGAACGCGCCGACTTCAGCCACAGCCGCCATCAGTTCTGGA
>DASSVA010000128.1:0-3174 GCA_035706385.1 Solimonas sp.
CGAAACGAACGCCGGCGCGCGCCACGCGTACAGCGTGAACGCGATGCCGAGCACGATCGCGAGGAACGTCAGGATGAAGATGCCGCGCGCCGGATCGGTCGCGAACGCGTGCACCGAGACGAGGATGCCGGAGCGCACGAGGAAGGTGCCGAGCAGCGACAGCGCGAACGCGAGGATCGCCAGCAGCACGGTCCAGGCCTTGAGCTGGCCGCGCTTCTCGGTCACCGCGAGCGAATGGATCAGCGCGGTGCCGACCAGCCACGGCATGAACGAGGCGTTCTCGACCGGATCCCAGAACCACCAGCCGCCCCAGCCGAGTTCGTTGTACGCCCACCACGAACCGAGCGTGATGCCGATCGTCAGGAACAGCCACGCCGTCGTCGTCCACGGCCGCGTCCAGCGCGCCCACGCGGCGTCGAGCTTGCCGGCGATCAGCGCCGCGATCGCGAATGCGAACGCGACCGAGAAACCGACATAGCCCATGTACAGCATCGGCGGGTGAATGACGAAGCCGGGATCCTGCAACAGCGGATTCAGATCGCGGCCGTTGTCCGGCACCGGGAAATTCAGCGTGAACGGATTCGACGTCAACAGGATGAACAGCAGGAACCCGACCGCCAGCGCACCGAGCACGGCGAGCGCGGTCGCGACCAGATCGGCCGGCAGGCGGCGGTTGAACACCGACACCGCCGCGCTCCAGCCGGTCAGCATCAGCATCCACAGCAGCATCGAACCTTCGTGCGCGCCCCAGACCGCGGTCAGCCGGTACATCAGCGGCAGGCTCGCCTCGCTGTTGGCGGCGACGTACGCGACCGACCAGTCGCGCGTCACGAACGCATACGTCAGACAGCCGTACGCGAACGCGATCAGCAGGAACTGCGTCTGCGCGGCGGAACTGGCGACCGCCATCAGCCGCCGGTCGCGTTTGACGACGCCGAACGCCGGCACCGCCACCTGCAGTGCCGCGACCACGAGCGCGGCGATCAGCGCGAAATGGCCGAGTTCGGGAATCACGACGGCACGACCAGACTGCGATCCGCGAGTCCGCTGCCCCTTACCCCACCGTTGGCGCTGCCAACGGTTCCCCCCTCTCCCCGCTCTGCGGGGCGAGGGACGGTGGACACGGCCTGCGGCCGTGGCGACGGGCTGACGCCCGTCGCTGATTTAAAGGGCGCACACGAATGCCGGCCGTCCTTGCCCTGCAACGACTTCGCGAGTTCCGGCGGCATGTAGTTCTCGTCGTGCTTGGCGAGCACTTCGTCGGCGACGAACACGCCGCTGCGCATCCGCCCGGTCGCGACGATGCCCTGCCCTTCCTTGAACAGGTCCGGCAGGATGCCGTCGTAGCGCACCGGCACCGACTTTTCGCAGTCGGCGAGCGTGAAATCGACCTGCAGACCGTCGCCGCGATGGACGCTGCCGGCCAGCACCAGTCCGCCGAGCCGCAGTCGCGCGTCGTCGGCGACCTTGTGTTCGACGAGATCGCTCGGCGTGTAGAAATACATCATGTTCTTGCGGAACGCCGTGAAGCCGAACACCGCCGTCAGCGCCAGCCCGACGACCAGCGCGGCGACCGCCGCCATGCGTTTCTGCCGCTTCGTCATTCTTCGCCCTGTGCCTCGGCAATGCGGTTGAGGATGGCGCGACGACGCCGTCGCGGTGCGACGACGTTCCACAGATAAATGATCAGCGCGGCGCCGAAACTGCCCCAGACGTAGACCGCGTAGCCGCCCATGTTCCAGAACTCAGCAGACATCGCCGCTTCCTTCGAGTTCCCCGCCGAGTTCGCGGACCCAGCGCGTGCCGCGCTCGCGCAGCAGCAGTTCGTTCTGCGTGCGGCGCAGCACCGCGGCGCCGCACCACAGATAGGTGCCGAGCAGGCCGCAGTACAGCGGCCAGGCCATGTCGGCGCTGATGTTCGGCTTGCCGAATTTCAGGATCGTCGCGCCCTGGTGCAGGCTGTTCCACCAGTCGACCGAGAAATGCACGATCGGCACGTTGACGGCGCCGACGATCGCCAGCAGGCCGCAGGCGCGCGCCGCCGCGCGCATATCGTCGAACGCGCCGTTCAGGCCGACGACGCCGAGATACAGGAACAGCAGCACGAGCTCGGACGTCAGCCGCGCATCCCAGACCCAGTACGCGCCCCACATCGGCTTGCCCCACAGCATGCCGGTGACCAGCGCGAGCGCCGTGAAGCTCGCGCCGACCGGCGCGATCGCGACCAGCACGCACTCGGCGAGCTTCATCCGCCAGACCAGCGTGATGACGCCGCAGACCGCCATCGCCACGTACAGCGACAGCGACACCGCCGCCGCCGGCACGTGCACGTAGATGATGCGGAACGCGTCCTTCTGCTGGTAATCGGCCGGCGCCAGCACCAGCCCGCCGAACCAGCAGGCGGCGAGCAGCAGCAGGCCGAACCCGCCGAGCCAGGGCGCCAGGCGCTGGGCGAATCGGAAGAAGCTTGGCGACGACGCCAGGCGGTGGAACCAGGTCCAGTTCATCGGACGGCTATTCGAAGGCGTTGCGCAGTGCGGCGGCGGCCAGCCACGGCAGAACGGTCAGCGTGAACATCAAGATGGCAGCGAGAAAGTATAGCGGAGCGCCGGCATCGAGGTCCTGCCCGGCGGCGCGCACGGCGCCGGCACCGAAGATCACGACCGGCACGATCAGCGGCAGCACGAGCACCGGCAGCAGCGCGCCGCCGCGCGGCAGGCCGACCGTCAGCGCGGCGACGAAGCCGCCGATGAAGCTCAGGCACGGCGTGCCGAGCGCAAGGCCGATCACCAGCGTCGCGAGCTGCGCGGACGGCAGACCGAGCATCGCCGCCAGCGGCGCGGCGAGCACGACCAGCGGCAGGCCGCTGAGCAGCCAGTGCGCGAGGCTTTTGACGAACACCGCGAACGTCAGCGCGGTGTCGCTGACCAGCAGCTGTTCGAGCGTGCCGTCTTCCTGATCGCTGCGGTACAGCCGCTCCAGGCTGAGCAGCGCCGCGAGCAGCGCGCCGACCCAGAGGATCGCCGGCGCGACCGCCGCGAGTTGCGGATCGTTCGGCCGCACGCCGAAACCGAACAGCGTGACGACGATGACGAAGAACAGCGGCGGCATCAGCCATTCGGTCTTCGCGCGCGCGGCGAGCTTCAGCTCGCGCGCGAACAGCGCGACGAACGC
>DASSVA010000129.1:0-2619 GCA_035706385.1 Solimonas sp.
GCACATGGATCTGGTCTGGGGTTCGCCGACCGTGCGCAAGCCGGGCGCCGACCAGCAGATCACGCTGTTCATCGAACGCGGCATGCCGGGCTGCGTCGCGGTCAACCGCAAGGGCAAGCGCTTCGTCAACGAAGCCGCCGCGTATCCGGATTTCCGCAACGCGATGTATGCCGACGACGCGAAAGGCAACGGCACCGTGCCGTGCTGGCTCGTGTTCGATGCGACGTTCCGCTACAAGTACCCGATGGGCATCTTCCTGCCCGGCCAGATCGAACCGGATTCGAAGTTGCCGAAGGACTGGCTCGACAAGGTCTACTACAAGGCCGACACGATCGACGCGCTCGCCGCGAAGATCGGCGTCGACGCGCAGGGCCTGAACGGCACCGTCGCGAAGATGAACGAATACGCAAAGACCGGCGTCGATCCGGAATTCCACAAGGGCGAGACTGCGATCGATCGTTACTACAGCGATCCGAGCGTCAAGCCGAACACCTGCCTGGGGCCGATCATCAAGCCGCCGTTCTACGCAGTGAAGCTCGACGCCGGCGAGATCGGCACCAAGGGCGGCCTCGTCACCGATCCGCAGGCGCGCGTGCTGCGCGAGGACGGCAGCGTGATCGACGGCCTGTACGCGACCGGCAACACCTCGGCGGCGGTGATGGGCCCGACCTACGGCGGCGCCGGTTCGACGCTCGGCCCGGCGATGACGTTCGCGTATGTCGCGGTGCGCGACATCGCGCAGCGCACGACGCACGCCGACATCAGGACGGCTGCGTAAGGATAGGGAATCGCGCCCCATGGGCGCGACCTGCGCCGCTCGCGCGTTCAACGCATCAATCCGGCCGCAGCACGACCTTGCCGGTGTTGCGCCGCGCTTCGATGTAGCTGTGCGCGTCGCCGGCCTCGCTGAAACCGAACACCTGATCGACGTGCGGACGGACCCAGCCGTCGCTGACGCCTTGCAGCAGCGCCGTCATCCAGCCGCGGATCTTGTCGACCTCGTCCCACAGGTGGCCGACGTTGACGCCGAACACCGCGCGGTTGCCGTCCATCAGCGACAGCGGATGGAAGAACGGCATGCCGAGCGCGACCGGCAGCAGCTTCAGCGGTCCGAACAACCGCGATTCGGTCGCGCCGGAAATGCCGAACATGCCGAGCCGGCCGGTGCCGCGCAGCGCGCGATAGCTTTTCTTCCAGTGGCTGCCGCCGAGCGGATCGGTGATCAGCTCGACGCCGCGGCCGTCGGTCAGACGGCGCAGTTCCGCCGGCCAGTCCTGCGTGCGGTAATCGATCGCCGCATGCAGGCCGCGTTCGTGCAGGAACGCATGCTTGCCGCTGCTCGCGGTGCCGATGATGTGCGCGCCGATGTGCCGCGCGACGTCGATGCACGCAAGACCGACACCGCCGCCGGCGTTGTGGATCAGCACCGTTTCGTCGCGGCTCAGCGAGCCCATCGTCACCAGCAGTTGCCAGGCGGTCAGGTAATTCACCGGGATCGCCGCGCATTGTTCGTGCGACAGCGCCGCCGGCTTTTCGAACATCTGCGCGACCGGCACGACGACGACGTCGGCATAGCCGCCGAAGCGCGTCAGGCCGAACACTTCGCGGCCGAGCCACGCGCGATCGACATCGTCGCCGACCGCATCGACGACGCCGGACACTTCGTAGCCGACCACGCACGGCAGCTTCGGCGCGTCCGGATACAGGCCCTGCCGCGCGAGGATGTCAGCGAAGTTGATGCCGCTCGCACGCACGCGCACGCGCAGCGTGCCGGGCGTCGCCTGCGGATCGTCCGCTTCGCGGATCACGAGCTTGTCCGGGCCGCCGCGGCCGCTGATGAAGATGCTGCGCATGTCACGCTCCGTCGTCGCAATGCGCGCAGCATGCCATGCCGGACTACCCCACGCGGATTAGGCGATGCCGCCGTCGTGATTTCACACTAGGCACTTCGACAAGAGAAAGGGCGGAAGCGATGGCAAAGCTGCAAGGTAAGGTGGCGCTGGTCACCGGCGCCGGACAGGGCGTGGGGCAGGGCATCGCATTCGCGCTCGCATCGGCCGGCGCGAAGATTGCCGTCACCGGCCGCACGCTGGCGAAATGCGAAGCGACCGTCGCCGAGATCGCGAAGCGCGGTGGCACGGCGCTGGCGATCGAATGCGACGTCAAGGATGCTGCGTCGCTCGAAGCCTGCGTCGCACGCACGGCCGGCGAACTCGGCGGTCTGAACATCCTCGTCAACAATGCGCAGGAAGTGCCGCTCGGCACGCTCGAACAGGTCAGCGACGACGCGTTCACCGCCGGCTGGCAGTCCGGCCCGCTCGCGACGTTCCGGCTGATGAAGCTCTGCCATCCGCATCTGAAAGGCGACGGCAGCATCATCAACTTCGGCTCGTCGTCGGCGAAGCGCTGGGATCTCGCCGGCTACGGCGCATACGCGGCGGTCAAGGAAGCGATCCGCCAGCTGACGCGCGCTGCCGCCTGCGAATACGCGAAGGACGGCATCCGCGTCAACGCGATCCTGCCGCTCGCCGATTCGCCGGCGATGGCGTGGTGGACGCGCGAGCGCCCCGAAGAAGCCGCCGCATTCGTCGCGACCGTGCCGCAGGGCCGCGTCGGCTC
>DASSVA010000130.1:0-2629 GCA_035706385.1 Solimonas sp.
TTTCATCGAGCGACACCGCTTCGAGGAAGTCCTCGCCCCAGCGCCGGTTGTCGTAATGGCGGACGATGTCGAACAGCTGCCGCAGCCGCGCTTCGGCTTCGGCCTGGCCGATGTTGAGGCCGATGTAGCAGGCGTTCTTGAGATCCTCGATGTCGTGCGGATTGGTGAGGATCGCGCCCTTGAGCTCGGCCGCGGCGCCGGCGAACTCGGACAGCACCAGCACGCCGCGTCCGCCGCACAGTCCCTGCGCGGCGACGTATTCCTTGGCGACCAGATTGAGCCCGTCGCGCAACGGCGTGATCCACATCAGATCGGCCATCGTGTAATACGCGACGACTTCGTGGAACGGCAGCGGCCGCGCGAAGAACTGCACCGGCGTCCAGCCGACGCGCGAGAAGCGGCCGTTGATGCGGCCGACCGCTTCCTCGATATTGCGCTGCAGCTGCCGGTAGACGGTCATTTCCTTGGCGGCCGGCACGCAGACCGTGATCAGCGTGACCTTGCCGACCAGCTCCGGATGTTCGGTAAGCAGCTGTTCGAATGCGCCGAGCTTTTCGAGCGTGCCCTTGGTGTAGTCGAGCCGTTCGATCGACAGGATCAGGCGCTGACCCTTGAGCGAGGCGCGCAGCTCGGCCATCCGTTTCTGCACGTCCGGGCGCGCCAGCGATTCGGCGACGCGTTCCATGTCCATGCCGACCGGATGCGCGCCGAGCCGGATGTGGCGGTCGCCGACCGCGATTTGCGTCGTGTAGTGTTCGAGCCCGACCGCGCAGCCGTAGGTGACGAAGCGCGGCGCGCAGCTCTGCCGCTCGACGACCTTGACCGGCGCCGCGCCGCGCACGACATCGACGAAGTTCTCGACCTGCCGCGGAATGTGGAAGCCGACGTAGTCGCACTGCAGCAGGCTGCCGATGATCGCGCGCCGCCACGGCACGACATTGAACACGTCGGCCGACGGGAAATAGGTGTGATGGAAGAACGCGATCTTCAGATCCGGGCGCAGCTCGCGCAGATACGCCGGCACCATCCACAGGTTGTAATCGTGCAGCCAGACCACCGCGCCTTCCGCCGCTTCGGCGGCGGTGCGCTCGGCGAACGCGCGGTTGACGCGGCAGAACACCTGCCAGTGGTCCTCGCGGAAGCGCGCGCGTTCCCAGAACGTGTGCAGCATCGGCCAGAACGCTTCCTTCGAGAAATGCCGGTAGAAGACATCGACGTCCTGTTTCGACAACGGCACGCGCGCCGCGGTCAGGCGCGGATAGCGTTTCGCGTCGACCGGCGTATGCAGTTCGAACGGACCGCGCTTCGGATCGTCGACCGCCCAGGCGACCCAGGCGCCGCGCCGGCCGTCGGCGAAGAAGCTCAGCAGCGTCGGCAGGATGCCGTTCGGCGAGGTCGGCGAACGGCGGATCAGCTTGCCGTTCTCGAAGAATTCCTCGTATGGCAGCCGGTGATAGACGATCACCAGATCGGATTTGCCGGTGTTGTATGAAGGATTCGCATGCGCGTCGATGCCCTCGTCGCCGAGAAAGCCGAAATGCGTGATCGCTTCGAGAATGCCGCCGCAACCGCGCGCATCGGCGTGCAGGACGCGCGCGTCGCCGCGTGTCGCCGCGAGCAGCTTGTCTTCGGAATCGCCGACGCAGACGCCTTTGAACGACTGCTGGTACATCGCCAGATCGTTGAGCGTGTCGCCGGCGACCAGCACGCGTTCCGGATCGAGGCCGAGATGTTCGACGAGGCGCACCAGCGTCGTGCCCTTGTTGACGCCGCGCGGCAGCACGTCGAGATACAGGCCGGCTGAATACAGCAGGTCGCAGTCGAGCGCGTCGACGGCCGCTTTCAGCTCGTCGCTGATCTCGGTTTCGCCGCAGTAGTACGAATAGCGCCGCTCCTGCGGCACGTCCTGCCTTTGCAGGCCGAATGCCGCGAGCGCTTCGGCGATGACCGGATCGCCCGGCCAGTGTTCGCCGATCTGCGATTGCAGCGGCTGGATCGGTTGCAGCGTCTGCGCGTCGACGATCGTCGCGCCGACATCGCAGATGATGAAGTCCGGCGTCGGAATCGCCGGGTCGGACAGCAACGGCAGGACCGATTCGAGGCCGCGGCCGGTGACGAAGGCCAGACGGATGTCCGGGTGACGGCTGACGAGTTGATAGAGACGTTGACGATCTTCCGGGCTCCCCCCGAGAAACGTCCCGTCGAGATCAGTAGCAAGCAGCATGCGCGCTCCCCCTATGATACGAGTGGATTTCGCGCCGCGATGACGGCACAGAAGCGACTATTATAATTATTTCGCGTATTTAGTCTAATTAATCTGAATAAAAAGATGATTTTTTCGTTCTAATTTTTAGAAATTATAAATATATAAATACATATAAAACAGTCAATTATGAATTTTGTTTTTAATTTTCGTCGAAAATTAATGACGACATGAATTCATGTTCAAACCTCGGGCTTCCCCGCATTTACAGCGCCGCCATCACTTCCTGCGCCGCGCGTTCGCCGGAACGCAGGGCGCCGTCGAGATAGCCGTTCCAGATCGTCGCGGTTTCCGTGCCGGCCCAGTGCAGCCGGCCGATCGGCGCGCGCAGCGCTTCGCCATAGTCGAGCCACACGCCGGGCGGGA
>DASSVA010000131.1:0-9470 GCA_035706385.1 Solimonas sp.
AGAAACTGCGCGATGCGCCGCACGGCGTCGACCTCGGTCCGCTGCAGCCGGAACTGCCGCGCCGGCTCTGCAACGAGACGCGCCGCATCCAGTGCCTGAACGATGCGCTGCGCGGCGAACTGCAACGCTACGACGGCACGCTCGCCGAGCAGCAGGCACAGGCGCCGCGCGACGGCGAGCTGTGGCTGATCGGCCGCCGCCACGTGCGCAGCAACAATTCGTGGATGCACAATGCGCAGCGTCTGGTCAAAGGCAAGCCGCGCCACCAGCTGTTCATGCATCGCGACGATCTTGCATCGCGCGGTCTGCGCGACGGCCAGATCGTGCGCGTCGCGTCGCGTGTCGGCCACGTCGACGTCGAAGTGCAGGCGACCGCCGACATCATGCGCGGCGTCGTCTCGCTGCCGCACGGCTGGGGCCATGCGCGGCCCGGCGTACAGCAGCGCATCGCGCGCGAACAGGCAGGGCAGAGCATCAACGATCTGACCGACGATCACCGCCTCGACCGGCTGTCCGGCAACGCCGCGCTCAACGGCCTGCCGGTCAAGGTGATGGCGGCGGAGACGGAGACGGAGACGCTGAACGCGGTCGCCTGAACGTTGCTGCGCGTTTACAACGAAAACGGGGGAAGGGCATGGACGAACATCGCAAGGGGCGCGGCATCAGCCGTCGGCAATTCATCAGCGCGGCGGCGGCGGCGGCCGGCAGTCTTGCGCTGCCGGGTTGCAGCAGCAGCGCCGGCGTCGCGACCGGCGCCGACGGCTTGCCTGATCCGGAAAAGGCCGGTTTCGATCACGTCGTCGTCGTGATGATGGAGAACCGCTCGTTCGATCATTTCCTCGGCTGGGTGCCGGGCGCCGACGGCGTGCAGGCCGGCACGACACTGCAGGACAGCGCCGGCAACATGGTCGAGTCCTACGATCTGGCGCCGAACTTCCAGAACTGCCAGCTTGCCGATCCCGATCACAGCTATGCCGGCGGCCGCAGCGAGATCAACGACGGCGCGATGGACGGCTTCCTGAAAACGCAGCCGGCCGGCGACGCGTTTCCGATCGGTTATTACACCGCCGACAGCCTGCCGTTCTTCAAGGGCTGCGCCGAGCACTGGACGATCTGCGATCGCTATTTCAGTGGCATCCTGTCGTCGACGACGCCGAATCGCATCTACATGCATGCCGGCCAGACCGACCGGCTCGAAAACAGCGTCGACATCTCTGCGCTGCCGACGATCTGGGACCGCATGATCGAAGCCGGCCGCAGCGTCGCGTATTACTACGTCGACGTTTCGTACACCTCGTTCTGGGGCGGCAAGTACAAGAGCTTCTCGAAGAAGTACAAGCTGAGCGATCTGGCTGCCGATGTGAACGGCGGCAAGCTCGCGAACCTGACGTACATCGACAACGTCGGCACGTCGATCAACGAGCTCGGCGGCCTGTCCGGCGACGATCATCCGGTCGCCGACATTCGCAACGGTCAGGCGTTCCTCAACGAGGTCTACGACATCCTGCGCCGCGGTCCGCAGTGGCAGAAGACGCTGCTGATCATCAATTACGACGAATGGGGCGGCTTCTACGATCACGTGCCGCCGCCGTTCGCGCCGGTCGGCGACGCCGAGGCCGCGCTCGGCAACGACGGCCGGCTCGGCTGCCGCGTGCCGTGCGTGATCATCGGCCCGCAGGCACGGCGCGGTCACGTCGAACACACGCAGTTCGACCCGAACTCGATTCTCAACATGCTGGCGTGGCGCTTCGGCTTCGAACCGCTCGGCGTGCGCGGCGATTCGAACAACATCGCGCACGCGCTCGATTTCTCGGCGGCGCCGCGGCTCGACACGCCGGCGTTCGACGTCGCGTCCGGTCCGTTCGGTGGACTGTGCCTGCCGCTGGCGACGCTGCTCGACATCGCCGGCATTGCCTTGCCGGTGCCGCTGCCCGACATCCCGGTGCTGCCGTTGCCGCTGCAGATCAAGACGCCGCCGATTCCCGGTTTCGACGTGCCGCTGCAACGTCTCGTCGAACATACGCAGGAACTCGAGTCGCTGCGCGAACTCGGGCAACGCTTCGGTTTCTAGATGCCGTCATTGCGAGAAGCGCAGCGACGAAGCAATCCAGCGACACCGCCAGATCGAGCTGCGTACTGGATTGCTTCGTCAGCCTTCGGCTTCCTCGCAATGACGATTTAAACAAATTGTGCAGCGCCTCCTTGGCGGACGCCTCGCCTTCGCGCATATTTCCAGCATCACCACCACAGGAGCAAGGCATGAGCAACATCATCGGAGAACTGGCCGGCCAGTTCGGCATCGCGCCGGCGCAGGCCGAGAGTGCGGCCGGCAGCATCCTCAAATTCGTCCAGGCGCAGGCCGGCGGCGGCGATTTCCAGAAACTGCTCGGCGCCGCGCCGCAGATCCAGGACTGGATCGCCAAGGCCGGGCAGGCGGGCTCGTCGTCCGGCGGCGGACTGCTCGGCCAGCTCGGCGGACTGGCGGCGAGCCTCGGCGGTGAAGCCGGCGGCATCGGCGGCGTGCTGGCGGCGCTGCAGCAGGCCGGCCTCAAGCCGGAAACGGTCGCGCAGTTCGTGCCAGCGCTGCTGCAGAAACTGTCGGCGCACGTCGATCCGGCGCTGGTCGCCAAGCTGTTCGAATCGGTGCCGGCGCTCAAGGAACTCGGCGCGGGCGGCGGCGGCGCGCTCGGCGGACTCGGCGGGCTGCTCGGGGGGCTCGGTGGCGGTCGCTGAAACCGGCGTTCCACTTCTGCGGCGCGTGCTGCCAGGGATGGCGGCGCTCGCGCTCGCGACGGCTTCGCTCGCCGCGCACGCCGGCACGATGGGGCCGCTGATCAGCGACCGGCCGGTGCACTGGCATGGCGCGACGATCAAGGTTGGCGACGCCGAAGCGCAGGTCCGCAAGGCCGTCGGCCGCTATCCGGACAGTGCGCAGCCGCTGTACGTCGACGACCGTTATCCGGTCGGCGAACGCTGGTCGTTTCTCGGCGACAGACAGGATCGGCGCGAGCTGTACGTCGAGTTCACGCGCGGCCGCGTTTCGCGGGTCTGGACGGAAACGGCGGACGACAGCGGCAAGCCGCTTTCGCAATTGCCGTAACGCGGGTGGTCGTTTCCGGCGTCAATCGCCGGCGCGCGGTTTCTGGCTGAACGCTTCGAGCCGCAATCCGTGCCAGGCGATCGCCGGCAGCCGCCACCAGCGCGGCGTGTACAGCGCATCGATGAAGCGCTGAAAACGTCGCAGCTTGCCGCCGGTGTACGGATACCAGTTCGCTTCGATCTTGTCGCCGGCGCGGTCGATCAGCACCGCCTTGCTGCGCGTGAAGCCGAGCAGGCCTTCCGGGCCGCGCAGTTTGCCGAAGCCGCTCTTCTTCGCACCGCCGAACGGCAGGCCCGGATTGCCTTCGCTCATGTTGACGTTGTTGATCGACACGCCGCCGACTTCGAGCGCGGCGGTCACGCGCATCGCGCGCGCGGCGTCGGCGGTGAACACGCTCGCGCACAGGCCGTAATCGCCGTCGTTGGCGAGCCGCACTGCACCGGCTTCGTCGGCGAAGCGCATCACCGGCAATAC
This sequence comes from Solimonas sp., assembly GCA_035706385.1. Lineage (GTDB taxonomy): Bacteria > Pseudomonadota > Gammaproteobacteria > Nevskiales > Nevskiaceae > Solimonas. The sequence continues at coordinate 3,575 of DASSVA010000131.1, forward strand.
CGGGCCGAACGTCTCGTCGCGCCAGACGCGCATGTCCCGCGTGACGCGATCGAGGATGACCGGCTGCACGAGCAGCGAATCGCGGTCCGGCACGCGGCCGAATCGCAGCCGCGCGCCCATCGCCAGCGCTTCCTCGATGTGCGCGATCACCTTGTCGCGCTGGAACGCGGCGGTCATGCGGCCGACGTCGGCGTCGCCGGCATCATCGGCGCGTACGACGAGCTTCTGCGCCCCGGCGACCAGATCGTCGACGAAACGATCGGCGATGCGCTCTTGCACGAGCAAGCGCTCGACGCCGCTGCACGACTGCCCGGCGTTGGTGAACGCGCCCCACAGCGCACCGGCGACCGCGCGCGGCGTATGCGCGTCGTCGAACACGATCATCGGGTCCTTGCCGCCGAGTTCGAGTTCGACCGGAATCAGCCGCTGCGCGGCCTGCGCCATGATCTTCGCGCCGGTCGCGCCGCTGCCGGTGAAGAAGATCTTCGCCGGGCCGGCGTCGATCAGCGCGCGGCCCATCGCGCCGTCGCCGTAGACCACGTGCACGAGATCGCGCAGCAGCGGCGAGCACGCGACGAATTCCTCGATCAGCCCTGCGCACGGTGCATGCTCGGACGGCTTGTAGACGATCGCGTTGCCGGCTGCGACCGCCGCCGCGATCGCCGTGATCGCGTTGTGGAACGGGTAGTTCCACGGGCAGATCACCAGCACCGCGCCGAGCGGCTCGTGCCGCAGCAGCGATTTCTTGCCGAGCAACGTGATCGGCGTCGGCACTTTTTCCGGCGCCAGCACGCGCCGCGCGTTGTGCTCCAGCCAGTGAATCCAGTCGACCGCGCCGATGATTTCGGCGATCAGCGCATCGGTGCGGCACTTGCCGACCTCGGCCATCACGCGTCCGACGATCTCGTCGCGACGCGCGAGGATCAATCGCTTCAGCTTCGCCAGCTCGGTGAGTCGCATGTCCAGCGGCGTCGCGCGATGCCGCTCGAAGCCGGCGCGAGCGGCGGCGAACGCGGCAGCGGCAATCGATTCGGCGGTGTCTGCGTTCATCAGACGGTCCGGTGTGAGGTTCCGTCCATAGTGCCGGCTGTGCGGCGCGAAAGCCTTGACCGTTGCCGCCAGGTGCGCAAGGCCATTCAGTTCCAGTCGCCCCACAGCGCCTGCAGCGCGGCGATCGCCGCGATGCCGGCGGTTTCGGTGCGCAGCACGCGCGGCCCCATGCGGATGCCGATGAAGCCGGCTTCGCGCGCGCGGTGCAGCTCGTGTTCGGACAGTCCGCCTTCGGGACCGACCAGCAGCGTCACCGGACCGGCCGGCGGCGGCAGTTCGCGCCACGCATGGCGGCCGAGCGGATCGAGCGTCACGCGCATGCCGTGCGCGGCGCCATCGTCGAGCCAGGCCGGCAGCGCGCACGGCGCCGCGATGTCGGGAATCCGCGTGCGGCCGGATTGTTCGCAGGCCGAGACGATCACGCCGCGCCAGTGTTCGAGCTTCTTGTCCCAGCGTTCGGCGTCGAGCCTGACGACGCTGCGCGACGACAGCAGCGGCACGATGCGCGTGACGCCGAGCTCGACCGCCTTCTGCAGCGTGTAGTCCATGCGCTCGCCCTTCGATACGCACTGCGCGAGCGTCAGATCGAGCGGCGATTCGCGGTCGGCGGTGATCCGTTCGCCAAGCGTCGCGGTTGCTTCACGCTTGCCGACGTCGCGCAGCTGCGCAGCGAATTCACCGCCACGGCCATCGAACGCAATGAAGCAATCGCCCGCGCGCAGGCGCAGCACTTGCACGAGATGACGGAATGCGGCGTCCGGCAGGCGCAGAGGCGCGCCGGCGAGCAGTTCGACGTCGGTGATGTAGATGCGGGGATCGGCCATGCGCAAAGGATACGACAGCGCTGATCATCGTCGGTGTTCCGTCGTGCTTTCCTCCGGCGTCGCGAGGATTGTCTCGAGCTGTCGATCCGGCTAGCGAAGAAGCAGGTGTCGGTCGCGATTCCGGTGCGCTGCAAATTCGCTTGAAGGCTGGATCAGCCAGCACACGACGATGCCAACGGCCAGTCCGGTCGGCACGTCAAGAAAATGATGCTGCCAGGTCGTCAATACCGAACAGGCGATGCTGGTAAGTACCAGGTACAGCAACCACCTCCAGCGCGGCGGGCAGTGCCTGCGATAGCAGGACCCGAGCACCACCAGCAGGCCGATGTGTAGTGACGGCGCCTGATTGAACGGCTGATCAACGTGGCTCAGGACATCGAACAGCAGACCCGGAATCCCGTCCACCTCGGGGCGCGCGTGCCCGAAGCGCAGCGGAAACAGCACGAAGCAGCCTGCCGATATCACGGTCACCAGCACGAAGCGCAACACATGGGTGCGCAGTTCCTGACGCGTCAGGCAGACGAACGGCGAGATCAGGTACAGCAGGTCGATACTGAAGTAAGGCAGGATCGTCCACGGCCAGAACGGTATGGCCTGCTCCCACGCCATACCGATCTCGCCGATTTTCTCGGGCGCCAGCTGCGCGGTGTACAGATTGGCCCCGCCGTACACAGCCAGAAAGCCGGGAGCGAGCAACAGCAACCACAGCAGCGCCTCCTTCCAGGGGCGCTGACCGGTCGGCACTGCCGTCCCCGGAGTGCGACCGACGATCAAGGCGCGTGCGACACCGCCAGCCCGTACGGCACCGAATCCTCTACCGAGTTAACGGGCACCGAAGGCAGTTGACTGACCCGGCAGGTGGAGGGTGTGCTGGAACACGCGAACTGTGCGCCGGCCGCGTCGAATCCGAAGAACGATGGTCCGGGATCGTCAGTGGTGTTGCCGTCGGTGAGCAACGCCGCATCGTAAACATTGCCGGCATGACTGGCCGCGATCCCGACGGTCGTGACGAAAGGGCTGTCGGTGCCGGCCAGCGGCGGGACCGATACGGTATGCGGCTGGCAAGTCAATCCGCCGTTGCCATCCGCGGCACATGCGAAGGCGATCGGCAGTGCCGTCAGCGCTACGGGGTTGGTGTTTGCGGCACCGACCAGGAGCGTTGTTCCATCGCCCTTTATCGCCAATGGCCCTCCGGGCGGGCTGGCGGGATATGACGCGGTGATGCTCGACGTCAGATCCACCTGGCTACCGGATGAGCCCTGACACGCTGCCGTGCAGGACAGCAGATGATAGGTCGCGCCAAGCGCGGGCAGCTCCGTTACATATACGGTGTTGCTGCCATCCACTGCAATGCCGCCGTATAAGGCGGGCAGTGCCGTGGAGGTGTAGACCACGACCGGCGTGGACGGCGGGCCACTCGTGGACGGAAACGAAACGATCGTCCCGGTGCTGCCGGTCAGCGATGTGGCAAACACGGTGCCGGTGCTGTCGATGGCCAGCCACTTGCCGCCGGCGATAGGGCCGCCGACCGCGGTGCATGGAGGAAATGGCAAGCCCGCATTCGGCAGCGTGCAGTGGAAAAACGAAGCGTCCGAGCCGATCGTGCCATTGTTTGCCAGGTAGTAGAGGTCGCCGCTGGAATCGAACGCAACGCTCAGCACATTGGCCGCACTGATCGTCTGCGCCGGCACCGGTGCCGGTCCGGAATTGGCGAGATCGCCGAGGCCTGTATACAGCTTTATTTCTCCGCCAATGGAAATCGCCATCGTCGGTTCGGAGACAACCGGACCCGCCGGTGGTGGCGAACTGCCACTGCCGCCTCCGGAGCCACAACCCAGTACAAACGTACCGCCGAGCGCCGCAGCGACGGTCCAGAACAGCACCATTGCCGTGGCCCGCAACGTGCAGCGGAGGTTGGAGTGGACTGCTAGAGAATGTCGAGTCATGTCAATTTCTCACAATGACTTCCGCGGCAGAGGAACAATCAGCCGCAGCGCGGTGCCGCCACCACACTATGGTTTGCAGAACGATGCCGCCGGCAATCGACAGCAGGGCAACGCACTGGGCGTTGCTCAAACCCCACAGGACTCGCGGATTGAGGCGGATGAATTCGACGAGAAAGCGCGCGCTGCCGCTCAGCAGCAGATAGCGGGCAAACACTTCGCCGGCCGCTCGGGCATCGTTCAAACGTCTTGCGCCGAGCCGCCATAGATAGGTGGCGATGAAGGCAGAGCCGAAAAATTCGTAGATCGGCGTCGGATGAACCGGCACCAGGGTCGGCACCAGTCCGTGCGGAAATCTCATGCCCCAAGGCAGCGATGTCGGAGTGCCGTAATCGCCATCGCCCGCAAGCAGACAGCCGAGCCGGCCGATGCCGTATCCGATTGCAGCCTCTGCGGATACGGCATCAAACAGACGCAGGCTGCTGATCCGGTAGTACCATGCGAGCACAAAAATCATGCCGGCGCCGCCGAGCACCGCGCCGTAGAACGTGTAGCCGGAACGAGACAGCAGAAAGCCGGGATTCGTCACGAGCTGTGCCGGGTTTTCGATACCCAGATAAAGCTTTGAACCGAGAAGTCCCGCGAGACCGATCGACAACACCACGACTAGTGGATGGACGTTCAGCCGACGCCGATGCAGGTCGGCGCGCAGCAGGTAATAGCCGACACACAGACCCGCCACCATCATGATGCCGTATGTGGCAAAGCGGTACGGTCCCACGGTGATGAAAGGCAGCATGCTGTCGTCCGAAAGCCTGTAACCCATCTTCGATGTGCTATGCAGCGCACTCCCCCGAACGGCCCCTCACCGTGGCACCGCGCACTTGATTCTGATGAAGGGTGGCACGGCGACGATAGCAGCAGCATACCGGCGCCACAATCGGCCGGATCGGTCACCTTCAGGCAACACTTGCCGGGCTCCGCATCGCCCCTCGGTGAAGACAGCGCTGTACGCTCAGCCGCGCACTGCGCGGCGGATGCCTTCAGTCGCGACCTGCGTCATCCGTTCGACTTCCTTTGGCGTGATCACGTACGGCGGCATGAAGTAGATGACGTTGCCGAGCGGGCGCAGCAGCACGCCCTGTTCGAGCGCGTGGTTGTAGACGCGCACGCCGCGCCGTTCCTCGGCGGGGAACGCTTCCTTGGTGCGGATGTTCTTCGCCAGCTCGATCGCCAGCACCATGCCCTGCTGGCGGACTTCGGCGACGTGCGGCAGCGTTCGCAGTTCGGCGGTCTGCGCCCACATCAGCTGCGCGAGAGCGTGGTTGGTCGCCAGTACGCGGCTTTCCTCGAACAGGTCGAGCGTGGCGAGCGCCGCGCGGCAGGCGAGCGGATTGCCGGTGTACGAATGCGAATGCAGGAACGCCTTGCCTTCGCGGTATTCGGCGTAGAACGCATCAAAGACCGATTCGCGCGTCAACGTGACGGCGAGCGGCAGCGTGCCGCCGGTGATGCCTTTCGACAGGCACATGAAATCGGGCGTGATGCCTGGTTGCGCGTCGGCATCATGATGCGGCGGCGGCGCCCAGTCGCAGCCGAACATCCGGCCGGTGCGGCCGAAACCGACCGCGATCTCGTCGGCGATCAGGTGGACGCCGTGGCGGTCGCAGGCCTCGCGCAGCAGCGTGAGGTACAGCGGGTGGTACATGCGCATGCCGCCGGCGCACTGGATCAGCGGCTCGATGATCACCGCGCAGACTTCGTCGGCATGCGCTTCGAGCGCGCGCTCCATGTGCCAGAACTGGCGGCGCGTGTAGTCCTCCCACGATTCGCCGGCGCCGCGCGGGTAGCAGTCCGGCGACGGCACGTGGATCGGTTGCAGCAGCAGCGGCGCGTAGGTGTCGCGGTACATGCTCGGACCGCCCATCGCCAGCGCGCCGAGCGTTTCGCCGTGGTAGCTGTTGTCGAGCGCGATGAAGCGCGTCTTCTTCGTCTTGCCGACGTTGCGCCAGTAATGAAAGCTCATCTTCAGCGCGACTTCGACCGCCGACGAACCGTTGTCGGCGAAGAAGCAGCGGT
>DASSVA010000132.1:0-2504 GCA_035706385.1 Solimonas sp.
CAGGTCGCCGTCGTCGCGCGCCTGCCGAAAACGCGCTCCGGCAAAGTGCTGCGCGCGACGATGCGCGCGATCGCCGACGGCAAGGACTACACCGTGCCGGCGACGATCGACGACCCGCAGGCGCTGGTCGAGATTGCCGCGGCGCTGGGCGCGACGCGCTGAGCAAGGTCGCGCCGAAGCGGCGCTCCTGCGAACGCCATTGTGGCAACTGTCTTCACGACGGCGTGCCCCAGTGTGCTGGACCGCCCCTCACCCGGCACGCTCCGCGTGCCGACCTCTCCCCGCACGCGGGGCGAGGTAAGCGGCAATCAAAGATTTCCGCCCTTGCAGGACAGGCGTAGAGAAGTTCTCCCTCTCCCCGCTTGCGGGGAGAGGGTTGGGGCAACCCATTTGCCGCGATACCGTGCGCATGCATTAGCGAACTCGTCGCAGAGTGAGCTTCCGTCGGAGCGTCGCTTCGGCGCGATCATCGCCGCATCACTGCGCCGCACCCACCGGCCGCCACGCATACGCATCACCCGCCTTGACGACGTGGCCGATGCCGGGGAACGCGATGTGCGCGGCGGCGATCCATTCGCCGTTGTTCGCGGCGCCGGCAAACACTTTCTCGCGCTGCGCTTCGGCCTGCGCCGGCGTGCTGTCGTATTCGATCGTCACTTTCGGATCGGCGAACTGCACGGCGGCGACGTGCAGCAGGTCGCCCCAGACCAGCAGCTTCTCGCCGTCGCTTTCGACGAGATAGCTCGTGTGGCCCGGCGTGTGGCCGGCGGTGTCGACGGCGGTGATGCCGGGCGCGAGCGTCGCGCCGGGCGCGAAGGTTTTCAGATGTCCCGCCGCGCGGTACGGCGCGAGCGCGGCGACGGCGGCCTTCGACGCGGTCTTCGCGTCGTCGACCCAGTAGGCGACGTCGGCGGCGGAAACGCGCAGCACGGCGTTCGGGAACACCATCCTGCCGTCGTGCGTGACGCCGCCGACGTGATCGGGATGCAGGTGCGTGATCAGGATCTCGTCGATCTGCGCCGGTTCGTAGCCGGCGGCGCGCAGGTGTTCGAGCAGCTTGCCGGTGCCGGGCCCGAGCGCGCCGCCGGTGCCGGTGTCGATCAGCACGCGCCGGCTGCCGGTGTCGATCAGGAAACCGTTGATCGAACTCGGCACGGTATCGGTGTAGCCGGCCTTGCCGAGCAGATCCTTGACGATGCCCGGCTTGTCTTCGTGCAGCAGTTTCGGCGCCGGCATGTCGAAGTTGCCGTCGGCGAGCGCGATGACGGTGAACTTGCCGAGCGGCATGCGGTAGACGCCGCTGGCCGGCACGGCGGCCTGCGTTTTCACGGCGGGCGCGGCGGCGAATGCGGCGGTGCCGGCGAAGGCGAGCGACGCGGCGGCAAACAAGACGGAAAGATGCGATCGGATCATGGCGGCCTCACGAAAATGGGTGCATGGCGCTGCCGATCTTCGGCGATCGGCCGCGCCAGGTCGAGCCTCGCGCGTTCGCATGACGACGCGCGCGGCGACCGTGCGACAATCGGCGCATGGATTGCAAACAGACATCGGTGTTCATCACCGGCGGCGGCTCCGGACTCGGCGCCGCAGTCGCGCGTGAACTGGCGAAGGACGGCTGGCGGATCGGCCTGGCCGGCCGTCGCGCGGCGCCGCTCGAAACGCTCGCGCACGCGCTGCGCGACGGCGGTACGCGCGTCGAGACCTACGCGCTCGACGTCACCGACGTGCCGCAGCTCGAACGCGCGATCCGCGATTTCGCGCCCGATGCGCTGGTCTGCAGCGCGGCGATTCTCGGCCGCGGCGCGATCTGGGATGAACTCACGCCCGAGCGTTTCGCCGAGGTCATGGCGATCAATGTCGGCGGTACGTTCAACGCGTGCCGCGCGGCGATGCGGCAGTGGCGCGCGGCCGGCGTGCACGGCGACATCGTCAACGTTTCGTCGCTCGGCGGGCTGCGCGGCATGCAGCGCTTCAGCGGTTTCGGCGCATACGCGACGTCCAAGCACGCGGTCGTCGGCCTGACTGAAGCGCTGGCGCTGGAAGGCAAGCCGCACGGCATCCGCGTCAACGCGGTCGCGCCCGGCACGATGAAGACGGCGATGATCGAAAGTCTCGGCGTCGAAGCGAGCACGCTGCCCGACGACATCGCGCCGACTGTCGCGTTCCTGCTCGATCGCAAGCGTTCGGCACCGATCACCGGCACGATCGTCGAGGTGCATTGCAATGACGACTGAAAAATCTCCGATCGTTTATCTGACGCGCCGCGAAAGCTTCGCCGCCGCGCACCGGCTGTGGTCCGACGAACTGAGCGCCGAGGAGAACGACGCGCTGTTCGGTCCGTGCGCGCGCGAGCACGGCCACGGCCACAACTACGTGATCGAACTGACGCTGCGCGGCGGCATCGATCCGAAGACCGGCGTCGTCGTCAACATCACCGAGATGCGCGACGCGATCCAGGAACTGATCCTCGATCAGGTCGATCATCGCCACCTCAATCTCGATTC
>DASSVA010000133.1:0-7674 GCA_035706385.1 Solimonas sp.
CAGGAGCGCCGCTTCGGCGCGACCTGCGAGATCTGGTGACGCTGCGGTCGCGCAGAAGCGGCGCTCTTACAGAGGGTTCCGTCGCAGTGCCCGCGCGCTTCAACTCGCGCGCAGCAGCACGTAGATCGCGCCGGTGCCGCCGTCGACGACGCGCGCGGTGCAATACGCGAGCACGTCCTTGCGCCGCCGCAGCCAGCTGCCGAGCAGCGCCTTGAGCACGGGGCCGCTGTTCGGCGAGCCGTTGCCTTTGCCGTGGACGATGCGCACGCAGCGCAGGTCGCGCTCGTGGCAGCGCGCGAGAAACTGCACGACGGCGAGTTTCGCGCGGTCGCGGTTGAGGCCGTGCAGATCGAGTTCGGCGTCGATGCGGTAATGGCCGCGCCGCAGGCGGCGCAGCACGCCGTCCTGCACGCCGTCCATCCGGTAGAGCAGGGTGTCGCCGCTTTCGATCTCGTCCGGTTCGCTGTCGGCGAGCAGTTCGCGCAGCACGTCGAGTTCGTCCTGCCGGCGCTGATGCGCGATCGGCTGCGGTGCCGGTCTGCCGGCGTCGGCGCGCGGCACCGGCCGGTGCGGGCGCACGCCGAGCATCGCGAGACGGAACAGTTCCGTCTCGTCGTCGGGAGCGTGGCTCGGTTTGTCGTCGCTCACGGCGGATTCGCAGCTCGATTCCGTGGTCCGCCGAATCATATCCGGTAAACTCACCGGACTTTGTAGTTTTGCCTTCATGAAAATCCTGCTTTCGAACGACGACGGTTGCCAGGCGCCGGGCTTGCGCTGCCTGCGCGACGCGCTACGCAGCCGGCACGAGGTCGCCGTCGTGGCGCCCGACCGCAATCGCAGCGGCGCCAGCAACTCGCTGACGATCCTCAATCCGCTGCGCGTGCAGCGGCACGACGACGGCAGCCTCTGCGTCGACGGCACGCCGACCGATTGCGTGCATCTGGCGCTGACCGGCCTCGTCGATCTGAAGCCCGACATCGTCGTGTCCGGCATCAACGCCGGTTCGAACCTCGGCGACGACACGTTGTATTCGGGCACGGTCGCGGCGGCGATGGAAGGCCGCCATCTCGGGTTCGCGGCGATCGCGGTGTCTTCGGCGGCGGTCCAGCCGCAGCATTACGACACCGCCGCGCGCGTGACGCTGCGCCTGCTCGAACAGATCGAGCAGCAGCCGATTCCCGGCGACACGATCCTCAACGTCAACGTGCCGGACCTGCCGTGGGATGCGCTGCAGGGTTTCGCGGTGACGCGCGCCGGCAACCGCCATCGCGCCGAGACCGCGCTGCAGAGCCAGGATCCGCGCGGCCGCACGATCTACTGGATCGGCGCGGTCGGCGCCGAGGCCGATTGCGGGCCGGGCACCGATTTTCACGCGGTCGCCGCCGGCAAGGTGTCGATCACGCCGCTGCTGGTCGACCTGACGCGCCACGCCATGCTCGACCGGCTGTCGCAATGGGCGGCGCAGCTGTGATCTCGCGCGGCAGCACGCGGCAGACGCCGAACTCGCTGAGCGCCGCGCGCGCACGCCTGCTCGACGAAATCCGCCAGGCCGGCGTCAGCGATCCGGCGGTGCTCGCGGCGATCACCAAGGTGCCGCGCGAGAAGTTCGTCGACGACGCGCTGAAGAATCGCGCGTACGAGAACAACGCGCTGCCGATCGGCCATGCGCAGACGATTTCGCAGCCGGTGATCGTCGCGTTCATGACGCAGGCGCTGACGCGTGGCCGAAAACTCGACCGCGTGCTCGAAGTCGGCACCGGCAGCGGTTACCAGACCGCGGTGCTCGCCGAACTGATCGGCACGGTGTTCACCGTCGAGCGGATCAAGCCGCTGTCGGAACTGGCGCGCACGCGGCTGTCGGCGCTCGGCTATCGCAACGTGCATTTCGGTTATGCCGACGGCATGAACGGCTGGCTGCCGTATGCGCCGTACCAGGGCATCCTCGTCACCGCCGGCACCGAGCACGTGCCGCCGGCGCTGGTCGAACAGCTCGGACCGGGCGGGCGGCTGGTGATTCCGGTCGGGCCGCCGGGACGGCAGTCGCTGAAGCTGATCGAACGGCGCGGCGCATCGGTGCGCGAGCAGGATCTCGGCTGGGTCAGCTTCGTCCCGCTGCTGTCGGGCAAGGCATAGAGAACGCCGACATGATCGTCGCCTGGGTCGAACACTACGTCGCGCAGCTCGGCTATCTGGAAATCTTCTTCCTGATGGCGCTCGAATCGAGCCTGGTGCCGGTGCCGTCGGAACTGGTGATGATCCCGGCCGGCTATCTGGCCGCGCGCGGCGCGCTCGATCCGCTGCTGGCGACGCTCGCCGGCGGCGCCGGTTCGCTGCTCGGTGCGAGCGTCAACTATCTGCTCGGGCGCTACGCGGGCCGCGCGTTCCTGCTGCGTTACGGCAAGTACTTGCTGATCGGCGAGCGCAAATATCACGAGGCCGAGAAGCTGTTCCTGCGCAACGCGCGCTGGGCGACGTTCGTCGGCCGCTTCATTCCCGTGATCCGCCATCTGATCTCGCTGCCGGCCGGCGTGTTCGGCATGCGCCTGCTGCCGTTCGCGTCGCTGACGCTGCTCGGCGCGAGCCTGTGGTGCGGCGTGCTGGTCGCGGTCGGCTTTCATTTCGGCGAATCGGCGGCGCAACTGATCCGTCACTGGTCGAACGAGATCGGCATCGTCGCGGTTTTGCTCGCGGCGCTGTTTGTGTTGAGATTCCTGCTGAAGGACCGCAAACGACAGACCGGCGCCTGACGCCGGCCGAGAACGATCCGCGCATGATTCGCCTGCCACCGTCCGCAACGCTGCTTCTCGTGCTCGCCGCACTGGCGCTGCAGGGCTGTGCCGGCTGGGCGTCGTGGGAACGGCCGGCGCGTCATCCGTCGACGGACGCCGGCGTGGTGCCGGACCGCATGCCGGGACCGCACGAATACGTGGTCCGGCCGGGCGACACGATGTATGCGATCGCGTTTCGCAACAGCCTCGATTTCCGCTCGCTTGCGCGCTGGAACGGCATCGGTCCGGACTATGTGATCCATCCCGGCCAGGTACTGCGGCTCAAGCCGCCGCGCGCCGACAAGGCGCCGCCGCGCCAGCAGATCGGCGTGATGCAGACGCGGCCGATCGACGATGCCGATCACGCGCGACCGCAGGCGGTGACCGCCGACACGCCGCCGCCGGCGTCCGCGTCGGTCGCGCCGCCGCGCGACGACGATGACGACGCGGTCGCCGGTTCGTATGCCTGGGTCTGGCCGGTGAACCGCGCGCCGGTCGCGCGCGGCTTCGGCCAGCAGGGCAGCAAGGGCATCGACTTCGGCGGCACGGTCGGACAGCCGGTGTTCGCCGCCGCGCCCGGCCGCGTCGTCTACAGCGGCAACGCACTGAAGGGTTACGGCGAGCTGATCATCATCAAGCACGACGACGTGTTCCTGTCGGCTTACGGCTACAACCGCAAGCGCTACGTGAAGGAAGGCGACATCGTCACCGCCGGCCAGCCGATCGGCGAAATGGGCCTCGGTCCCGAGAACAAGCCGCTGCTGCATTTCGAGATCCGCGAGAAGGGCGAGCCGATCAACCCGGCCGGCAAACTGCCGGCGGCGGCCGCGGCGAAGTAGCCGCGCGGCGCCGGCGAGGGCGCGCAAACGCTGTCGCGACAAGGGTTTGCACGCTGCTTTTCGGTTGCGGGAAAACCCCCGACTTGATTTAATACCGCCCCTTTTTCGCTCCGCCATCGGAACGAATTCCACCGGCTGTTGCCATCCATCCAGGGTTCCCGTGAAAACCCTCTTCCCGCGCATCGAGCGCCTGCCGCCTTACGTCTTCAACATTGTTGGCGAGATGAAGATGGCGGCCCGAGCTCGCGGCGAGGACGTCATCGATTTTTCGATGGGCAACCCGGATCAACCGACGCCGAAGCACATCCTCGACAAGCTGGTCGAAGCCTCGGTGCGCGGCACCGATTCGGATTACGTGCGCCCCGAGCTGCACGACGAGGACGGCACGCACACGCACCGTTATTCGGTCAGCAAGGGCATTCCGCGCCTGCGTCGCGCGATGGCGCGCTGGTACAAGCAGCGCTACGACGTCGATCTCGATCCGAACAGCGAAGTGATCGCGACGATCGGTTCGAAGGAAGGTCTCGCGCATCTGGCGTTCGCGACGCTCGATGTCGGCGACGTCGTGCTGGTGCCGAACCCGGCGTATCCGATCCATCCGTACGGCGTCGTGCTCGCCGGTGCGACCGTGCATCACGTGAAGATGACGCCGGACGTCGATTTCTTCGACGAGCTGCAGCGCACGATCCGCGAATCGTCGCCGGCGCCGAAGATGCTGATCCTCAACTTCCCGGGCAATCCGACGACGCAGTGCGTCGATCTGGAATTCTTCGAGAAGCTCGTCGCGATCTGCCGCGAGCACGAGATCTGGCTGGTGCACGACCTCGCGTACGCCGACATCGTGTTCGACGGCTACACCGCGCCGAGCGTGATGCAGGTGCCGGGCGCCAAGGACGTCGCCGTCGAGTTCTTCACGCTGTCGAAGAGCTACAACATGCCCGGCTGGCGCGTCGGCTTCATGGTCGGCAATCCGACGCTGGTCGCCGCGCTCGCGCGCATCAAGAGCTACCTCGACTACGGCATGTTCACGCCGATCCAGGTCGCCGCGATCGCCGCGCTCGAAGGCCCGCAGGACTGCGTCGCGGAGATCTGCCAGATGTACAAGCTGCGTCGCGACGTGCTCTGCGACGGCCTCAACGCCGCCGGCTGGAAAGTCGAGAAACCGAAGGCGACGATGTTCGTCTGGGCCGAGATTCCGGAGCCGTTCAAGGCGATGGGCTCGCTGGAGTTCGCGCGCAAGCTGATGGACGAGGCCAAGGTCGCGGTCTCGCCCGGCATCGGCTTCGGCGAATACGGCGACACGCACGTGCGCTTCGCGCTGATCGAGAACGAGCACCGCACGCGCCAGGCGATCCGCGGCATCAAGAAGATGCTGAAAGACGCAAAAGCGTGATTGGTGATCAGTGATTCGTGATTGGCAAGAGCACGTCACGAATCACAGACGCGAATCACAAATCACGAATCACGAATCACGGTGCAATGAGCGAAGCAATCAAAGTCGGCGTCATCGGCCTCGGTACCGTCGGCCAAGGTGTCGTTCGTCTCCTCAAGAACAACGCCGATGAAATCGCGCGGCGCGTCGGCCGGCCGTTGAACGTCACGCACGTCTCGGTGCGCGATGCGACGAAGGCGCGCGACTGCGATCTGTCCGGCATCACGACGGTCGCCGATCCGATGCAGATCGCGGCGCAAGCCGATGTCGATCTGGTCGTCGAGGCGATCGGCGGCATCAGCCCGGCGCGCGCGCTGATCGAAGCCGCCGTCGCGCGCGGCAAGTCGGTCGCGACCGCGAACAAGGCGCTGATCGCCGAGGACGGCAATCGCATTTTCGCGGCCGCCGCCAGATCCGGCGCGAGCATCGCGTTCGAAGCGGCGGTCGCCGGCGGCATCCCGGTCATCAAGGCGGTTCGCGAAGGGCTCGCCGGCAACCGCGTCGAGCGGCTCGCCGGCATCATCAACGGCACCTGCAATTACATCCTGACGCAGATGCAGGAACACGGCACCGCGTTCGCCGACGCGCTGCGCGACGCGCAGCGGCTCGGCTATGCCGAGGCCGATCCGACGTTCGACATCGAAGGCATGGATTCGGCGCACAAGCTGACGATCCTCGCCAGCATCGCGTTCGGCATGCCGCTCGATTACGCGGCGGTGTCGGTCGAAGGCATCACGCGCGTGACGCCGCAGGACATCCAGATCGCGCAGGTGTTCGGCTACCGCATCAAGCTGCTCGGCATCGCCAAGCGCGGCGCGGCCGGCGTCGAACTGCGCGTGCATCCGACGCTGGTGCCGGACACGACGCTGCTTGCCAAAGTCGACGGCGTGCTGAACTCGGTGCTGGTGCGCGGCGACGCGGTCGGCGAAGTCGGTTTCTACGGCCGCGGCGCCGGCGGCGACGCGACGGCGTCGGCGATCGTCGCCGATCTCGTCGATCTCGCGCGCGGACTCGGCGCCGACGCGAAGCACGCGGTGCCCGCGCTCGCGTTCCAGCCGCAGGCCGTGCAGGCGCTGCCGGTGCTGCCGCTCGCCGAGGTCGCGAGCGCGTTCTACCTGCGGCTGAAAGTCGCCGACGAACCGGGCGTGCTGTCGAAGCTGACGACGATCCTCGCCAGCCACGACATCAGCGTCGAGGCGATCCTGCAGCGCGAACCGCGCGGCCACGAGGATGCCAACGTCGCGCTGATCACGTCGGTGATTCCGCAGCATCGTTTCGATCACGCGCTGAACGAGATGCGCGCGCTGCCGTTCGTGCGCGAGGACGCGGCGCGGCTGCGCGTCGAGAAGTTCGACTGATGCACGGCGATTTTCCCGCGCTGACGGTGCCGGTGCTGAGCGGCGAGCACGTCCGTCTCGAACCGCTGGAGGCGACGCATCTCGATGCGCTGATCGCGGCCGGCAGCGATCCGGCAATCTGGACCTGGTATCCGGATTCGGCGGCGACGCCGGACGGCATGCGCCGCTTCGTCGACGTCTCGCTCGCCGCGCGCGCGGCCGGCACGGCGCTGCCGTTCGTGCAGATCGACGTCGCCAGCGGCGCGGTCATCGGCAGCACGCGTTTCGGCGCGTTCGATCATCGCCATCGCCGCGCCGAGATCGGCTGGACCTGGCTGGCGCCGGCGTACCAGCGCACGCCGATCAATACCGAATCGAAGTATCTGATGCTGCGCCACGCGTTCGAGACGCTCGACCTGATGCGCGTCGAGTTCAAGACCGATGCGCTGAACGAGAAATCGCGGCGCGCGCTGAGCCGCATCGGCGCGACGGAGGAAGGCATTTTCCGCCGTCACATGCTGACCGGGTCCGGGCGCGTCCGCGACAGCGTTTATTTCAGCGTCGTCGACGTCGAGTGGCCGCAGGTGAAGCGGCATCTCGAAGCGCTGATGGCGCGCGAATCCTCTCCCCGTTTCTGAAGCGGCAACACCGAGAACTGATGTGACCCGTTATACCGGCCTGATCGAACACTATCGCAACCGTTTGCCGCTGGCCGCCGACGCCCGCGCGATTTCGCTCGGCGAAGGCCGCACGCCGCTGATCAGGCTCGACAACCTCACATCGAGGATCGGTTTCGACGGCGAGCTGTATGTGAAGTTCGAGGGCCTGAACCCGACCGGCTCGTTCAAGGATCGCGGCATGACGGTCGCCGTCACGCAGGCGGTGCACGAAGGCGCGAAGGCGATCATCTGCGCATCGACCGGCAACACCTCGGCCGCCGCGGCGGCGTATGCGGTGCGCGCCGGCGTCACCGCGTTCGTGCTGATTCCCGAGGGCAAGATCGCGCTCGGCAAGCTCGCGCAGGCGGTCGTGCACGGCGCCGTCGTCATCCAGATCCAGGGCAACTTCGACGACGGCATGCGCCTGGTGAAGGAGATCGGCGAAACGACGCCGGTCGCGATCGTCAATTCGATCAACCCGTATCGCCTGCAAGGCCAGAAGACCGCGTCGTTCGAGATCGTCGAAGCGCTCGGCCGCGCGCCGGACTTCCACTGCCTGCCGGTCGGCAACGCCGGCAACATCAGCGCGCACTGGATCGGCTACAGCGAAATGGCCGGCGTCGCGACCGCGATCAGCGC
>DASSVA010000134.1:0-3782 GCA_035706385.1 Solimonas sp.
TTCAGTCGCGTCGGTCTTTATCGCGACATCGTCGCCGAGCTGGTCGAACGCGGCTTCTGAGCGTGAATCAGGCGCTGATGCGCCGCCGCGCGTCGCCGTGCCCGCGCGCCTGGTTTTTCAAGCGGCGGATACAGGCTTCGAACGTGCGCGAGATCTGCGTCTGCAGGCGGATGCGTTCGATCTTCGGCCAGGTCGCGCGTTCGCCTTCGCGGATGTAAGCCTGGATGTCGTCGGCCGACGGATTGGCGAACAAGCGCAGCAGGCGGCGGTGCGAAGGCACCGGGAAAATGTTGACGTCGCCCGAGTAGCGCTGGCGGACGATGTTGTCGACGCGCGCGAGCAGGCGGCCGCCGCCGTAAGGGTCGAGATGCTTGCGCGCCAGCCGCAGCGCGCCGCTGCCGCCCTGCTTGATCAGATCCTTCGCGAGCGGCGCAAGACCGCGGCGCTCGCGTTCGGCGGCCGCGACCAGCGGCACGACGTGCGGGTTGGTCTGGCTGACGACGTAATGGTTGACGTTGTGCAGGCGCGCGAGCCGCAGCATCGGCAGGTCCGACGACAAGGTGCCGTCGATCCAGCGCTGGTTCGGCAGGTACGGCACGATCTCGTTCGCGTAGTTGCGCGCTTCGAGCTGCACCGGCGTGAAGATGCCGGGCACCGCGCACGATGCGAGCACCGCCTTGCGCAGCAGGACGTGCGGTGCGGTCAGGTAGTTCAGCAACCGGCCCTGCTGGTGCGCCTCGGCCGGCGACACCGTGATGCTGACGATGCGATGCGTGCGGTCGAATGCCTCGACGAACGTCAGATCGCCGATGTTCGCGTCCAGACAGCGTTCGAGCTGCGCGCTGTCCATCACCGCGCCGCCGCGGATGATCTCGCGCCAGCCGAGCGACTGGAACGCGTCGAGATCGAGGCCGCCCGGTTCGAACATCGCGTCGAGCTCGTCGTCGCTGCGCACCGCGACCGCGCTGGCGATGATCGATCCGGCCGACGCGCCGGACAGCACGCGCGGCAACAGCTTCTGCCCGTGCAGCGCCTTGATGACACCGAGATGGAACATGCCGAGCGTGCCGCCGCCGGACAGCATCAGCGCCGAGCGGCCGAAGCTGGTCGCGGTGCGTTTGAAGAACTGGATCTTCTCGTCGAAACCGAAGTCGGCGAATTCGCCGGCGCAGATGAAATCGAGACAGCGCGAGACTTCGTCGATGTAGTCGCCGATCAGACGCTTGCTGCCGACGCGCGCGATTGCATACAGCGCCGGATTGGAGATGTTGCCGAGATTGCCGTGCAGCCCTTCGTACAGTTCGAACGCGAGCTGGCGGACGTCGGCACGCTCGCGCAGCGCGCGGATGCGCTGCAGGCGCTGCTGGATCAGCAGGTAATCGAAGTCGTCGCTGGTATCGTCCTGCGCCCAGCCATCGGTGCCCTGCAGGCGATCGAGTTCGCCGGCGATCTCGTGCCAGCTCCGGTAGTCCTGTGCCTGATCGAGTTCGCGCAGGCGCTCGCGAACGATGCGCGAGGCGAAGCGGGGCGGATTTCTCATGGAGTCCGAGTGTAGGGGCTATGCTGGGCGCCGTGAATGGCCGTTCGGATGGAAAATCGTACCGATGGACGTTTTATGGCCCGTTTTGTCGGCGCTCGCGGCGATCGTCCTGATCGTCGCCGGTTTGATCGGCACGCTGCTGCCGGTCGTTCCCGGCGCGCCGCTGGTGTTCTTCGGCCTGTGGCTGATCGCGCTGAGCGATCATTACCGCCACGTCGGCTGGCCGACGCTGAGCGTGCTCGGCGCCGTCGTCGTCATCACCGTGATCGTCGATGTCGTCGCCTCGGCGATCGGCGCGAAGAAAGCCGGCGCCAGCCGGCAGGCGGTGACCGGCGCGCTGCTCGGCAGCATCGTCGGCATGTTCTTCGGGATTCCCGGCCTGCTGCTCGGGCCGTTCGTCGGCGCCGTGGTCGGCGAGTTCATCGCCCAGCGCCGCGTCGAGCGTGCGACGACGGTCGGCGTCGCGACCTGGCTCGGCCTGCTGGCCGGCAGCATCGCCAAGCTCGCGCTGTGTCTGGCGATGCTGCTGATCTTCGCGTTCGCGTGGTTCGTCTGAGCGCCTTGCTCAGCTGTCGAGCGGCACCTTGAGTCGTTGACCGATGCGCAGCGTCGTCGTCTTCAGATGGTTGGCGTTGCGCAGGTCGCGCACGCTGACGTTGTACTGGCGCGCGATGCCGCTCAGCGTCTGACCGCGCCGCACCTTGTGCGTGCGATAGCGCGGCCGGCTGTGTCCCTTGGTCTTGGCAGCGTCGTTGTCGCGCTGCACTTCGCGTGCCTCGTCGAGACGCTGCTGCATCGTCTGCGCCGGCTTGGATTCGCCGACGGCGACCGTGATCGGTCCCGGCCGCGATTCGGTCTTCGGCGGAATCTTCAGGATCTGGCCAATGCGCAGCTTGTTCGCCGAACGCAGATCGTTGACGCTCATCAGCACGCGCTGGCTGACGTCGTGGCGGCGCGCGATCGCACCGAGGTTGTCGCCGCGCCGCACCTTGTACAGCTCGTAATACGCGCGCTGGCTGTCGAAGCGCTCATGCGAACCGAGCTTGGCGTAACCGACCTCGAACGCGCGCGCGCTGCCGTACGGCACGCGGATCAGGTGGCCGGGCGGCACGTAGAGCTTGCCTTCGATCACTTCCGGGCGGTACGCCGGGTTGAGCCGCTGGAACGCCTCGTCGCTGGCGCCGCAGAGGCGGCGCAGCGTGTCGTACGGCACGTAGTTTTTGGTCTCGACGACCTCGAATTCGAGCGGACTGACGGCGCGCGCGGCGCCGGCGCGCGCACGGTAATCACGCTCGACGTCGACGGCGGCGAGAAACTCGGCGTAGTAGTTCTTCGACGCGAAGCCGAAGCGCTTGCCGTCGAAGCGGTTGATCAGATCGATCAGCGTCTTGCCGCCGACCGCGTCGAGCGCGCGGGCGATGCCGTTGCGGCCGTGGTTGTAGGCGGTGATCGCCAGCGGCCAGTCACCGAGCATCGTGTAGTCGTCGCGCAGGTGGCGTGCGGCGGCGTCGGTCGAAGTCCACGGATCGCGGCGATCGTCGACGACGTTGTTGAGGCGCATGTAGACGCGCGCCGACGACGGGATGAACTGCCAGATGCCGGCCGCGCCGGATTTCGAATAGGCGTCGAGGTTGAAGCTCGATTCGACCAGCGGCAGGCGCGTCAGCTTGGCCGGCAGACCGTAGCCGCTGAACGTCTGCTCCATCGTCGGCAGATAGCGGTCCGACACTTCCAGCGCGTTCTGCGTGCGCTCGCGCAGGCCGCGCTGCACGCGCACCGTGCCGATCTGGTCCTTGAACTTGTCGGCGCCGCCCGGCACGTCGGCGAACAGATCGTAGATGCGGCGCTCTTCGCTCGACATCGTCGCCGGCGCGTACTGCTTGGCCTGCACGCGCTTGAGCAGCGCGTCGACATGATCCTTGGCGTCTTCTTCGGCATCGTGCCGGCGGCGCGCCAGCGCTGTCTCGCTCAGCGTCGCCGCGTCGCCGCGGAAATCGAGGACGGTGAAGACCTTGTCCGGATACAGCGACGAATGCACGACGCTCTGCAGTTCCGAATACTGGCTGAAGACGCGCGTCCAGAACGACACCGCCGGCTTGAGCTGGTCGTAGCGCGGGAAGTTGTCGTCGGGCACGCTCGCGGCGAGGCCGGACAGCGTGACCGGAACGGACGGGGTGGCGGGGATGTCGGGCGTCGTCTGTGCGACACCGCTGGTGATCTGGCACGCGCCGAGCAATCCGAA
>DASSVA010000135.1:0-6003 GCA_035706385.1 Solimonas sp.
GCGACCATCATCGCGCACGGCCGCCGGCCCGACGCGCTGCTGCAGATCGCGCGCGGCGAAACGATCGGCACGCTGCTGACGCCGGCGCAGGGCGTGATGACCGCGCGCAAGCGCTGGATCGCCGGCCAGCTGCAGGTGCGCGGCACGCTGCATCTCGATGCCGGCGCGGCGCGCGTGCTGCGCGAACAGGGCCGCAGCCTGCTGCCGGTCGGCGTCGTTCGCGTCGACGGCGAGTTCGCGTACGGCGATCTGGTCGCGCTCGTCGATCCGGACGGCGTCGAGATCGGTCGCGGCCTGTGCAATTACGACGTCGACGAAGCACGCAGGATCGTCGGCGCGAAGCGCGACGAGCTGACCGCGCGGCTCGGCCATGTCGGCGAGCCGGAAATCGTCCATCGCGACAATCTCGTCGTCAGCGCGACGCGGCGCTGAACGCGTTCATGGCGGCGCATCGGCCGGCGGATCGCGCGGCGGCCAGAAATAATGATGCGGGCCGCGCACGAAGCGCCGAGCCAGTTCCAGCAGCAAGGCCCGCGTCTCGGTGAAGTGAATGCGCTGCGCGCGCAAGGCGACGGACAGCGCCAGCGTGAAACTGACGCCGAGATTGAGCAGCCCGACCACGGCCACGCCGGCGCAGATCCGTGCGACTTCCGCACCGCTCAGCGTCCCTTCGAGCGTGACGATCGCATAGGCGCAGTTCGCCGAGACGAAGGTGACGTGCAGGCTGCCGAGCGGCAGTCCGAGCACGCGGCCGAGCGCCGCGGTGGTGCCGAGCATGATGCCGAACGCGACGCTGCCGACCAGACCGCCGAGATTCAGATCGATGTAGTCCGCCAGCCGGTTGACGCCGCGCTCGCCGAGCGCGCGGCGCAGCCAGCGCAGCTGCTTGAGCCGCTGCGGGATGCGGTCATATGCGGCCTTGTTGTCGTAGAAACCGGAAATCAGGCCGGTGAGAAACAGCCAGACGCCGGTGATCGCCGCCCACGCCCAGACGCGCGGACTGAACGGATCGGCATCATCGAGCAGATGCCGCGCCTTCGGCTCGCCGACGTAATAGTGTCCGGTCTGCGCGAAGATCAGATCGCCGATCAGCAAGGCGACCGGCACGACGATCAGCAGATTGCCGACCAGCGCGACGAACTGGCTGCGAAACGTGCGCACGACGATTTCCGCGAGCGCCTCGATCCGCCGCCTGGCGCCGGCCTCCTCGATGCTGCGCGCGAAACGATGCGCGGTGACGGCCGGCTGCTTGGTCGCCAGCGAGAAGTGGAACACGTACATCAACACGAACGCCGCCGCGTAATTGAGGCTGTAGACCAGCGCCTCGCCGAACGGCGCGCGCGCCTCGCCGTGCAATGCCAGCTTGATGAACGCCGCCGCGACGACCACGAAGCCGGCGCCGAGCGCCGAATTCATCAGGCCGAAGTATTCGCTGCGCGTGGTCGTGATGTACTGCTCGCCGGCCTTGCTGGCGTTCTCGATGACGCGCGAGCTGAGCAGATCGGCGGTCTGCGACCACAACTCGCGGATGCTGTGACGGCGGTTCTCGGCCCGCACCAGCGCCTTGAGAAACTGCACGCGCACGACGTTGAGCTCGTGCGTCGGACGGTTCTCCAGCAGCTGCAGCAGCACGCGCAGGCGCGCGATCTTCTGTTCGATGCGCACCAGCAGCACCGTCAGGCTGACGCTGGCGCCGGTCTGCGCGGCCTGTTTGCGGACCTTGTCGATGATCGTCTTGCACTGGTCGAGCATCAGCGACAGATGTCTGTCGTCGAGCGACGCTTCGCGTTTCTCGATCGCGGCGGCGCGACGCTCGGCGATGAACGCGTGCACCTCGACGTTCTGCATCAGGAACGGCGACTCGTAGCGTTCGATCGCCGGATAGCTGCGCACGAACTCCGGCTCCAGACCGATCGCCGCGATGCGGTACGACACCACCTGCAGCGCATCGAGAATCTGCAACGACATCGCCGGCAGTCCGCCGTTCGACGCCGGCAGTATCGACGCCGAAAAATCGAGCGCGTCGAGCAATGCCACCCAGATTTCGTCGTCGACCGCGTCGACCCAAAGATGATCGGTGTCGCGATTGAACAGACGCGCAAGACAGTCGCGCAGCTCTTCGCCGCGCCATTCCTCGGGCAGCAGCCGTTCGCCGAGGCGCCGCCACAGGCCGGCGAGAAAACCTTCCTGCGCGATCACGCCGGATTCGGTGAACAGACGCAGCGGCTGCTTGCTGCCGAGCAGCCAGACCAGCGCGTCGCGCACGCTCGCGCGCGCCGCCGGGTCTTCGCGCATGCGCCCGGTCAAGGCCTTGAGCTGCAAACGCGCGGGCTGTGCATCGCGTGGCCGCGCGGGACGCAGCGCCGCGACCAGCGCCGCCAGCGCATCGAGCCGCTGCGTCTCGTCGGCCGCCGCGATCCGTGTCAGCGCCGCGTCGAGCGCCAGCGTGCGACGGTCGACGGACGATCGCCGCAGGCCCTGCCGCAAACGGCCGGCACGCTTGCGAGTCGTTTCGGAACCTGCATTTTCGGGAGACGATGTCGGCATCGGAAGCGCGGTGGCAGCGGAACATTTTGGAAACCGCGCGGCTTGGAGTAAGGTCTCGCCGGTTCACGCGGCCTGAAGGTGCCATGACCAGGGTTCTGACGATCGAAGACGACGAGGTCACGGCTCGGGAGATTATTGCCGAACTCGAGCAGCACGGAATCGAGGTCGACTGGATCGACAATGGCCGCGACGGTCTGGTCAAGGCGATCGGCCCCGGCTACGACGCGATCACGCTCGACCGCATGCTGCCCGGTGTCGACGGCTTGGCGATCGTCACGACCATGCGCCAGGTCGGCGTCGAAACGCCGGTGCTGATGCTCAGCGCGCTGTCCGACATCGACGAACGCGTGCGCGGCCTGCGCGCCGGCGGCGACGATTACATGACCAAGCCGTTCGCCCCCGACGAGATGGCGGCGCGCATCGAAGTGCTGCTGCGCCGCAGCCGCGGCAGCACGGCACCGCTGACCGAGCTGCGCGTCGCCGATCTCGAACTCGATCTGATCACGCGCAGCGCACGGCGCGGCGGCCGCGATCTCGAACTGCTGCCGACCGAATTCCGCCTGCTCGAATTCATGATGCGCAATTCCGGGCAGGTGCTGACGCGGATGATGATCTTCGAGGCGGTCTGGGGTTTTCATTTCGATCCCGGTACCAATCTGATCGACGTGCATATCGGCCGCCTGCGCAAGAAAGTCGATCCGGCCGGCGTCACGCCGCTGATCCGTACCGTGCGCGGCTCGGGGTATCGGCTTGGCGACGCTTGAGTCGCCGCTCGGCGGCCGCTGGCGCTCGTCGACGACGCGCCTGCTGTTGATCTATGGCGCGCTGTTCGTGGTCTGGGGCACGGTGCTGATCGGCGTCATCAATTTCGAGACGCAGCGTTATCTGTCGCAGGTCGTCGACCAGATTCTCGAACAGCGCGCGCATTATCTGGCGAGCATCGATCGCGAGCATCTGCCGGCGGCGATGGCGACGACCAGCGCGCTCGACCTGCAGGGCGTGATGGCGTTCGGCGTGTTCGGCGCCGACGGCCGGCATCTCGCCGGCACGCTCGCGGAACTGCCGCCCGACCTGAACGCCGACGGCCACGTTCATCTGCTCGCGCACGGCATCCGCCGCCTCGATCACGTCAGCGTGCAGCGCGCGCGCGCGCTGGCGCTGCGTCTCGGCAGCGGCGAACTGCTGGTGCTGGCGCGCGCGACCAGCGTCGTCGACCAGGTCGGCGTGATCCTGCGGCAGAGCCTGGTGTGGGCGCTGTCGCTGACGCTGATCCCGGGCCTGATCGGCGGCTATCTGCTGAGCCGCGGCCCGCTGCGCCGCGTGCGCACGCTCGAAGCGGCGGTGCAGCCGATCATGCGCGGCGATCTCGGCCGCCGCCTGCCGCTGTCCGGCCGCCGCGACGAACTCGATCTGCTGGCGTCGATCGTCAATGCGATGCTCGCCGAGCTCGAACGCTCGATGAGCGAAGTCAAAGGCGTCTGCGACAACATCGCGCACGATCTGCGCACACCGCTGACGCGGCTGCGCGCGCAGTTGCATCGCCTGCAGCAGCATGCGCCGGCCGACGCCGAGCGCGGCGCGCTGATCGAGCACTGCATCGCCGACGTGGACTCGCTGCTCAGCCGTTTCGCGGCGCTGCTGCGCATCTCGGAAATGGAGGACCGCCGCCGTCGTGCCGGCTTCGGTTACGTCGATCTGGTGTCGATGCTGCGCGAGATTCACGAGCTGTTCGCGCCGCTCGCCGAGGACAAGAACGTGCAACTGCGCCTCGAAGAAAGCGCGGTGCCGCCGATCGAAGCCGACCGCGAGCTGTTGTTCGAGGCGATCAGCAACCTCGTCAGCAATGCGATCAAGTTCACGCCGGCCGGCGGCACGGTGCGGCTGCGCGTGCGTGCCGACGACGACGGCGCGCAGCTCTGCGTGCTCGACAACGGCCCCGGCATTCCGGCCGGCGAGCGCGACGCCGTGCTGCAACGCTTCTACCGCAGCGAAGGCACGCGCCAGCTGCCCGGTTCCGGGCTCGGCCTGTCGATCGTCTCGGCGATCGTCCGCCTGCACGGCTTTCGTCTCGACATCGGCGCCGGCGACGACGGCGGCGCGCGCGTCACGCTGCACTGCCAGCCGCCGGCGATCGGCGTCTGAGATCGGACCCTGGCGCCGATCCGTCCGGTCGCGTCTCGGGTGGATACCCGTCATTGCGAGCCGCATCGCGGCGAAGCAATCCAGCAGCGCAACCGGATCGGGCAGCGTAGCTGGATTGCTTCGTCGGCCTTCGGCCTCCTCGCAATGACGAAAAAGTGCAGCAAACGCCCGGTCTCGATGACTTTTTTTTCATGAAGCCGACAGCGATGCGCTAAGCGCCGGCCGTCATACTTTCCGGCTACCGCTCCCGGGAACTCGCATGCAGGGCCTCGTCAGAATCGCGCTCGCGCGGCCATACACCTTCATCGTGCTGGCGCTGCTGATCCTGATCGTCGGACCGCTCGCGTATCTGCGCACACCGACCGACATCTTTCCGGCGATCCGCATTCCGGTGATCGCGGTCGCCTGGCAGTACACCGGCCTGCCGGCCGACCAGATGGCGGCGCGCATCACCACCGCCTACGAGCGCGTGCTGACGACCACCGTCAACGACATCGAACACATCGAGTCGACCTCGCTGGTCGGCTTCGGCATCGTCAAGATCTTCTTCCAGCCGGGCGTCGACATCGCCACCGCGAACGCGCAGGTGACCGCGGTTTCGCAGACCATTCTCCGGACGTTTCCGACTGGCACGACGCCGCCGCTGATCCTCAACTACAACGCGTCGACGGTGCCGATCATCCAGCTCGCGCTGTCCGGCCAGGGTTTCTCCGAACAGAACCTCGGCGATCTCGGTCTCAATCTGGTTCGCACGCAGCTCGTCACCGTGCCCGGCGCCGGCATTCCGTATCCGTTCGGCGGCAAGACGCGGCAGATCGCGATCGACATCGACAACAGCAAGCTGCAGGCGCGCGGCCTCGGTCCGCAGGACGTCTCCAACGCGCTCGCCGCGCAGAACCTGATCCTGCCGGTCGGCACGCAGAAGATCGGCAGCACCGACTACAGCATCCGTCTCAACAACGCGCCGGAGAAGTTCGAGGACCTCAACGATCTGCCGATCAAGGCGGTCGACGGCACCAACGTCTACATGCGCGACGTCGGTTTCGTCCACGACGGCAATGCCACGCAGACCAACATCGTGCACGTCAACGACAGCCGCTCGGTGCTGCTGACGGTGTTCAAGATCGGTGCGACTTCGACGCTGGCGATCGTCGACGGCGTCAAGGAACGTGTCCGCCAGCTCAAGGATCTGGTGCCGGACGGCCTGAAGATCGACCTGATCGGCGACCAGTCGGTGTTCGTGCGCGGCGCCGTCGACGGCGTGCTGCACGAAGGCATCCTCGCGGCATCGCTGACCAGCCTGATGATCCTGCT
>DASSVA010000136.1:0-4492 GCA_035706385.1 Solimonas sp.
GACGGAAATCGTCGGCGTCGGCCAGACGCGCGATCTCGAATTCGTCGCGGCCGCCGGCGACTGGGCGCTGCATTGCCATATGGCGCATCACACGATGAACGCAATGGGCCACGGCATCGCCAGTCCGCTCGGCGTCGACACGCGCGGCGTCGCCGATGAAGTTCGCAAACTGCTGCCCGGCTACATGGCGATGGGCAGCAACGGCATGGCCGAACACGGCGAGCACGTCGCGATGGGCATGATGCGCGGCCCGGACAACACGCTGCCGATGATGGGCGGCACGGGCCCGCACGGCACGATCGGCATGGGCGGCATGTTCACGGTGCTCAAAGTTCGCGACGGCCTCGCGCGCGGCAACGACCGCGATCCCGGCTGGTATCGCGCAGCGCCGGGCGAGTCGGCGCGCAAGGTGTCGAGCGATCCGGACTTCGGCGCGCCGGTCCGGCGCGGCTGACTGCGAATGCGATAGCTCTGTCCCGTCATTCCCGCGAACGCGGGAAGTCATTTCGTTGAAGGAATGGCGATGTTTTGGGTTCATCGCGCCGCTCTCACCTCAACCCTTGACTCCGGGCTTTGGTCCAGGGTTTACGATGGACGCATTGCCCGCTGGAGAACCCGCATGTCGCCCACCGCTGCAACCGCCGGCCTGACGATCAGCCGGCTCGCCGAACGCGCCGGCGTCGGCATCGATACCGTGCGCTATTACGAACGCGCCGGCCTGTTGCCGGCGCCGCCGCGGCGCGCGTCCGGCTATCGCGACTATCCAGCCGACGCCGTGCAGCGGCTGCGCTTCATCCGCCGCGCGAAGGAACTCGGCTTCACGCTGACCGAGATCGGTGAACTGCTGGAACTCAGCGATCCGCGCAGCGACGGCAAACGCGGCATGCGCGCGGTCAAGCGCGCCGCCGAAACCAAGCTCGCGGTCGTCGACCACAAGCTCGCCGAACTGCAACGCGTCCGCAACGGCCTGCACCAGTTGATCGAAGCCTGTCCCGGCCACGGTCCGCTGCAAGGCTGTCCGATCCTGCAGGCGCTGTCCGGAGAAATCTCATGAGCTGCTGCGCGACCGACAACGCCGCGAACCGGCCGGCGACCGCGATCGATCCGGTCTGCGGGATGCAGGTCGATCCCGCCGCCGGCAAGCCGTCGCACGAACATGCCGGCGTGATCTATCACTTCTGCTGCGAAGGCTGTCGCAAGACGTTCGCCGCCGATCCCGCGCGTTATCTGCAGACCGACGCGACGCCGGCCGCGACAAGCTGTTGCGCGAACAAAACCGCTGCGGCGGCAACCGTCACCGATCCGGTCTGCGGCATGCAGGTCGATCCGGCGACGAGCCCGCACCGTCATACGCACGACGGCGAGACCTGGCATTTCTGTTCGGCGCATTGCGTGCACAAGTTCGCCGCCGATCCCCGGCACTACCTGTCCGGCGCGCATCGCGCGCAGACCGCCGACGCGCCGGCCGGCACGATCTGGACCTGCCCGATGCATCCGGAGATTCGCGAGGATCATCCGGGCGCGTGCCCGAAATGCGGGATGGCGCTGGAGCCGGACACACCGCAGGCCGGCGTCGAGGACGACGGCGAGCTGCGCGACATGCGGCGCCGCTTCAAAGTCGGTGTGGCGCTGTCGTTGCCGCTGCTGTGGCTGAGCATGGGCGAGCTTCTGCCGGGCGCGTTGAGCCCGATGCACTGGCTCGCGCCGCGCACGAATGCCTGGCTGCAGCTGCTGCTCGCCGCGCCGGTCGTGGTCTGGGCCGGCGCGCCGTTCTGGCAGCGCGGCTGGATGTCGCTCATCCATCGCAGCCTCAACATGTTCACGCTGATTGCGCTCGGCGTCGCCAGCGCGTTCACGTTCAGCGTCGTCGCGCTGCTGCTGCCGCAGTGGCTGCCGGCGTCGCATGCGCACGGCATGCCGACGATCTATTTCGAAGCGGCCGCCGTCATCACCACGCTCGCGCTGCTCGGCCAGGTGCTCGAACTGCGCGCACGTGCGCAGACCTCGGACGCGATCCGCGCGCTGCTCGCGCTCGCACCGCCGCAGGCGCACCGCGTCGATCGCGACGGTCACGAGCACGACGTCGCGCTCGCCGACGTGCAGGTCGGCGACCACCTGCGCGTGCGGCCCGGCGAGAAGATCCCGGTCGACGGCGCGGTGCTCGACGGCCGGTCGCACGTCGACGAATCGATGCTGAGCGGCGAATCGCTGCCGCTGCGCAAGCAGAAGGACGATGCCGTCATCGGCGGCAGCCTCAACGGCGGCGGCACGCTGCTGATCGAGGCGCGGCACGTCGGCAACGACACCGTGCTGAGCCAGATCGTCCGCCAGGTCGCACAGGCGCAGCGCTCGCGCGCGCCGGTGCAGCGTCTCGCCGACCGGGTCGCCGCGGTGTTCGTGCCGGCGGTGATCGCGATCGCCGCGCTGACGGCGATCGTCTGGGCGCTGACCGGTCCGGCGCCGGTCGCCGCGCATGCGCTGGTCGCCGCGGTATCGGTGCTGATCGTCGCCTGCCCGTGCGCACTCGGCCTCGCGACGCCGATGTCGATCATGGTCGGCATTGGTCGCGGCGCGCAGCTCGGCATCCTCGTTCGCGATGCGGCGGCGCTCGAAACGCTGCAGCGGATCGACACCGTCGTCGTCGACAAGACCGGCACGCTGACCGAAGGCAAACCGACGGTGCGCGCCGTGCTGCCGCTGGCCGGCTTCGACGAACCTGAACTGCTGCGGCTCGCCGCCGCCGCCGAAGCGCCAAGCGAGCATCCGCTGGCGCGCGCGATCGTCGCCGCCGCGAAAGCGCGCGGGCTTTCACTCGCCGCCGCGGATGATTTCGCCAGCGATGCCGGGCTCGGCGCATGGGCACGCGTCGATGCGAAGGCGGTGCTGGTCGGCAACGCCGCGCTGCTGCGCGCGCGCGGCGTCGATGCCGGCGAACTCGAAGCGCACGCGCGCGCCGAACGCGAGCAAGGCCGCACCGCGGTGTTCGTCGCCGTCGACGGCCGTGCCGCCGGACTCATCGCGATCGCCGATGCGATCAAGCCGGGCACGCCGGACGCGCTGCGTGCGCTGGATGCCGCGAACGTGCGCGTGATCATGCTCAGCGGCGACAACCGCCGTACCGCCGAAGCGGTCGCGCGCGAACTCGGCATCGCCGAGGTCGTCGCCGAAGTGCTGCCGGCTGACAAGGCTGCCGCCGTACGGAAACTGCAGCGCGAAGGCCGCCGCGTGGCGATGGCCGGCGACGGCGTCAACGATGCGCCGGCGCTCGCCGCCGCCGACGTCGGCATCGCGATGGGCACCGGCACCGAGGTCGCGATGCACGCGGCCGGCGTCACGCTGCTGTCCGGCGATCTGCGCGGACTGGCGACCGCGTTGCGGCTGTCGCGCGCGACGATGCGCAACGTGCGGCAGAACCTGTTCTTCGCGTTCGCGTACAACGCGCTCGGCGTGCCGATCGCGGCCGGCGTGCTGTATCCGTGGTTCGGCCTGCTGCTGTCGCCGATGCTGGCGAGCGCGGCGATGAGCCTGTCGTCGGTCTCCGTGATCGGCAACGCGCTGCGCTTGCGCAAGCTCGCTTTGCGATGAGGATGCGCGGTTCCGGTCACCGGACAGCTGCTTTCGCCGGCATGACGGACCGGCCACTCCCCGGTGGCACGACAACCAGTTGCCGCGCGCGACATTTATACTTACATTCATCAATGTCACATTTGACGGAGCGGGAAATGACGCACGCACGCGACCCCGAAGCGACGAGCCCGGCGATCATGCCGACGCGCCGCGATCTGCATTTCCGCCTGCCGGCCGCACGGATCGGCGACTGGCACGACGAAGGCCGGCACGTCAGCCATTTCTTCAACGCGCTGTCGCTGTTCTTTCCGGACGGCGAGCGTTTCTTCATCCACGCCGTCCGCCATTATCGCGAACGGATCAGCGATCCCGAACTGCAGCGCGCCGTCACCGCGTTCATCGGCCAGGAAGCGATGCACGGTCGCGAGCACACCGAATGCAACGAGATGCTCGATCACGCCGGCCTGCCCGGCGCGTCGCTGCAGCGTTTCGTGTTCCGCTTCACCGAGTTCATGAAGCGCGTGCTGCCGAAGTCCTCGCAACTGTCGATCACGATCGCGCTCGAACACCTGACCGCGATCATGGCGAACAGCCTGCTGCAGGACTCGCGCGTGGTCGGCGAAGCCGAACCGCATTTCGCGCGGCTGTGGCGCTGGCACGCGCTCGAGGAAACCGAGCACAAGGCGGTCGCGTACGACGTCTGGGTCGCGACGATGGGCCGCAATCCGCTGCGCTACCTGCAACGCGTGCTCGGACTGCTGACCGCGAGCTTCATCTTCTGGCCGCTGGTCGCGATCTTCATGTGGCGGCTGACGCGTGCCGACGCCGGCGCACGCGCCGAACGCGGCGGCTGGTGGCGCACGTTGCGCTTCCTGTTCGTCTCGCCCGGGCCGCTGCGCCGCGCGATCGGCGAGTGGTTCGATTA
>DASSVA010000137.1:0-4500 GCA_035706385.1 Solimonas sp.
CAGCATCACCACGCGCGGCTTCACCGACGCGCCGACGTAACGCAGGCTTGAGAAGTCATAGCCGCTCAGCGCGACGAAGCTCGCCGCCGTCGCGACGATCGCCAGCGCGATGCGCATCGCCGACGTGCGATGGATCGCCGCAAGCAGTTCGTCGTAGCGAATCTCCCGCGTCAGATGCTGCAGCGCGTAGAGGATCCTCGCGGTCAACAGGATCGCGGCGACGATCGTCAGGCCGGTCCTGAGCCGCGTCCAGCGCAGCTCGCGCGGGACTTCGGGCGGCAGCGGCGGATGCGCCGCCGGCGAGGATGAAGACGATTCCGACATCGGCGGGATGACGACCTCGGCAACAGTGCGCGGCGGGGGTTGGGCGCCGGCGTCAGCGGCGACGCCGGCGGAAAAGGTTCAGAAAAAGATCAGCGATTCATGCGCCGGCGCGGCGCGGCATTTTCAGCCCTGGCGCGGCTGGCCGGCGAGCGGCGATTCCGGCGGTGCATCGAGCCGCTGTTCGAGCGTGTCCGGCGGCAGGTAGCCGTTGACGATGCTGCCGTCCTCGAGCACCAGCAGCGGCGTGCCGCGCAAGCCGAACGCGTTGCCGAGATCCCATTCGCGACGGACGATGTTGTCGCACTTCTCGCCGCCGCTGACCGGCGCGCCGAGCTTGGCCTGCGTCAACGCGTTCTTGCGGTCGGCCGAGCACCAGACGGCCTCGGCCTTGCGGAACGATTCCGAATCGGGGCCGGTGCGTGGATACGACAGATAACGGATCTCGATGCCGAGCGCGTTGTACTGCGCGATCTGGCTGTGCAGCCGGCGGCAATAGCCGCAGTCGACGTCGGTGAACACCGTGACGACGTGCCTGGTCCGTCCTTCCGGCGCGAAGATGATCATGTTGTCTTCGCCGATCGCGTCGAGCTTGGCGAGACGGTCGGCCTTGCGGCGGTTTTCGGTGATGCTCTCGCCGGTCGCCAGATTGAGCAGATCGCCTTCGATCATGTATTTGCCGTCGGCGGTCACGTAGCCGAAGTTGGCGCCGTCCTGCACTTCGTAGAGGCCGGGCACGTCGGAAGGACGCACCGCGTCGGCCGGCAGGCCGGGCAGGATCGGCGCGAGGCGGGCGCGGACGACGTCAATCTGCGCGTCCTGCTTCGGCGCACAGCCGGCCAGAGTGACGGCCGCGACAACGGCCAGAAAGGCAAGCAGCGAGGGTTTCATCGGCGGATCCGGAAAAGCGGCAGACAGGCCGCCATTATGACAGCAGCCCCCGCCCGCGGTTCAGGCCGGTCGGCGGAAATTTTCACGCTCGCGGATGGTGGCGCGCGTGCAGTTCGAGCAGCCGCGCGCGGGCGACGTGGGTATAGATCTGTGTCGTCGACAGGTCGGCATGGCCGAGCAGCGCCTGCACCGAGCGCAGGTCGGCGCCGTGTTCGAGCAGGTGCGTCGCGAACGCATGGCGCAGCGTGTGCGGCGACAGCGCGCTGCGGATGCCGGCGCTCAGCGCATGGCGCTTGATCCGCATCCAGAAGTTCTGCCGCGTCATCGGCTCGCCGCGCGCGGTCAGGAACAGCGCGTCGACGCCGGCGCCGGCGTGTTCGCCGCGCGCTTCGGCGACGTAACGCCGGATCCAGTGCGTCGCCTCGTCGCCGGTCGGCACCAGTCGTTCCTTGCCGCCCTTGCCGACGATCTGCACGACACCGCGGCGCAGGTCGATGCCGGTGCGCTTGAGCGTCACCAGCTCGCTGACGCGCAGGCCGCTGGCGTACATCAGTTCCAGCATCGCGCGGTCGCGCAGGCCGAGCGGATCGTCGGCGTCCGGCGCTTCGAGCAGCTTCTGCACGTCGAGTTCGGTCAGCGTTTTCGGCAGCCGCAGCCCGAGCTTCGGCGATTCAAGGCGCGCGCTCGGATCGTCGTCGCGCTGGCGATCGGCGTTGAGGTAACGGTAGAACTGGCGCAGCGCCGACAGCAACCGCGCCTGCGTGCGCGCGCTGCGCCGGGTGACGGCGAAATAGTCGCGCAGATCGGTTTCGGCGGCGGCGGTCAGCGGCGTGCCGCGCAGCGCCAGCCAGCGCGCGAACAGCGACAGGTCGGAGCGGTAGCTGGCCTGCGTGTTGCGCGACAGGCCGCGCTCCAGCCACAGCCGGTCGACGAAACGTTCGATCGCGG
Source organism: Solimonas sp. (assembly GCA_035706385.1). GTDB lineage: Bacteria > Pseudomonadota > Gammaproteobacteria > Nevskiales > Nevskiaceae > Solimonas. Next base: position 2,161 of record DASSVA010000137.1, read on the forward strand.
CGCCGTCCTCGTCGGTCGGCCGGGCCGCGAGCCGGGGACGGGCAGGATCGGCGCGCATCGTTCCTATAATAGCGGCCCATGCGCCGCCTCCTCGATCTCGTTTACGCCCCGCTGGCGGCCCTCGTGCTCGTCGTGCTGATCCCGCCGGTCTGCGTCGCCGTGATCGCCGGCCCGACGCTGGCGATCCGCCGCGAGACCGGCCGCTTCTGCGTGCGCCTGATGATGGCGTGCATCGGCGTCCCGATTCGCGTGCGCGGCATCGAGCGCCTGCCGCCGGGCGCCAACATCGTCGTCTGCAACCATGCGAGCTATCTCGACGGCATCGTCCTCACCGCGGCGCTGCCGCGCCGCTACAGCTTCGTCGTCCAGGACGGCGCCGCGCGCTGGCCGCTGATCGGCTGGTGCCTGACGCGGATGGGCGTCGTCTACGTCAATCGCGGCGACGCGCGCGCCGGCGCGCGGACCACGCGCGCACTGATGCACAAGCTCGCTGGCGGCGAACCGCTGGCGATCTTCGCCGAAGGCACGTTCAAGCCGGAGCCTGGCCTGCTGCCGTTCAAGGTCGGCGCGTTCCTGATGGCGGCGCGTTGCGACGTGCCGGTCGTGCCGGCCGCGATCCGCGGCTCGCGCCGGCTGTACGGCGGCGGCCGGCGCTTGCCGCGCTGGAGCCCGCTGACGATCGAGATCGGCGAGCCATTGCGAACGCCCGGCAAGGATCGCGACGCCGCGCTGGCGTTGCGCGCCGCGGCGCGCGCGGCGGTGCTGCGACTGTCCGGTGAAAATGACCGTCGCGATCTCGCTGACCTCGCCACCGAAAACTGAATTGCCGATGCCCTCCCCCGCCGCCCGCCGATGAAGCGCCTCGATCACCCGCATTCCTGGAGCAACTGGTCCGGCGCCGTGCGCTGCGAACCGGCGTACTGTTCCGAACCCGTCACGCTCGAAGAAATCCAGGCCGAGGTCGTGCGCGCCGCCGACGAAGGCCAGCGCCTGCGCGTGATCGGCAGCGGCGCGTCGTTCTCGCCGCTGTGCGCGACCGACGACAACCAGATGTCGCTGCGCCACTTCCACGGCATCGAATCGGTCGACGTGCAGCGCTCGCGCGTCTGGGTGCGCGCCGGCACGACGCTGCGCCGGCTCGGCGACGAGATCGCCAATCTCGAACTCGCGCTCGACAACGCGCCGTCCTGGGACAAGGTGACGATCGCCGGCGCGCTCGCGACCGGCACGCACGGCAGCGGTCTGGCGTTCGGCAATCTCGCGAGCCTGGTCACCGGCCTGCGCCTGGTGCTGGCCGACGGCTCGGTGCGCAGCTGCTCGCGCGAACAGAATCCCGAGCTGTTCGACGCCGCGCGCATCTCGCTCGGCGCGCTCGGCGTCATCACGCACGTCGAGCTGCAATGCATCGATCACTACCGGCTGTGCGTGCGCTCGAAGCGCGCATCGTTCGGCGAAACGCTGGCGCGGCTCACCGACCTGCGCCGCGAGCACCGCAACTTCGAACTGCACTGGTTCCCGTACGCGAACATGGTCCGCCAGCGCTATGCCGACGAAGTGCGCGGCACACCGAGCGGCGCGCTGACGCCACATGCGGTGCGCGTACTGTTCCACGAACAGGTCGTGCTGCGCAGCCTGCGCACGCTGGCGCGACGCTCGTCGCAGGCCGCCGAATACGCCGGCAAGCTGCTCGCGACCGGCATTCCGGCCGACAGCAGCGTGCGCAACGCCGAAGACGCCTATCGCATGCCGCGCCGCACGCGCGTGCAGCACCTCGAATACGCGCTGCCGCTCGACGCCGCGAACGAGACGCTGCGCCAGCTCGAACGCGTGCTGCAGGCGCTCGCCACGCGCGTGCACGTGCCGGTCGAAATCCGTTTCGTGCGCGGCGACGATGCCTGGCTGTCGCCGCATTACCGGCGCGACAGCGTCTGCATCTCGTTGCCCGCGTATCGCGACGTCGCGCACGCCGACTACTACGCGGCGGCGACCGAGCTGTTCGACCGCGTCGACGGCCGTCCGCACTGGGGATCGGCGCACGACAAGACCGCCGACACGCTGCGGCCGCTGTATCCGCGCTTCGACGATTTCTGCCGGCTGCGCGCCGAACTCGATCCGCACGGGCTGTTCCTGAATCCGCATCTCGGCCGCATCCTCGGCGTGGACCTGCGCTGATGAGCCACGAACGCCCGCTCGCGCCGCGCGCGCGTTACGAACACGACCTCGCGCGCAGCGACTTCAGCCGCGACGACGCGCAGCGCCGCGCGGTCGACGCGCTGCAATCGGTCTACGACGAACTGCTGGCGACACCGCCGCGCCGCTGGTTCCGCCGCCAGCAGTGGA
>DASSVA010000138.1:0-2443 GCA_035706385.1 Solimonas sp.
GCTCCAACCCCATCAATCGCGAATCTTCAGCACCTGCTCCGCCACGGCGCCCCCAGCCAGCCGCCACGCCCGCATCTCCAGCACACCCTTGGTGTTGAGCGACACCACCAGGCTCAGCAGGTTCTCGCGCAGCTCGCTCGCGTCGGGCACGGCCGGCGCCTGCGGATGCGACCAGAGGTTCGCCCACAGCGCGTCGCCGCCGTCGACCGATTCGCGATTCTTGAGAAAGATCGCCGGCTCGCCGCCGCGCGCGACGACGACGCCGCGGATCGCGTCGGGCTGCGCGATCTGCGCTTCGTGCAGGATGCGGATTGCGAGATGGCGCGGCATCACCAGAACTTCAGTCATCTGTCGTCTCCAGAATGGGATGGGCGGCAAACCGGGCACTGCGGATCGACGGCCATGCGATGGCTGCGCCACTGCATCCGCAGCGCATCCCAGGTCTGCAGCCGGCCGGCATCGTCGCGGCGGCCGAGCAGCCATTTGAGCGCCGCGAGCGCCTGCAGGCCGCCGATCGTCGCGACCACCGGGCCGAGGATGCCGGCTTCTTCGCAGGTCTCGGCGGCGTCGCCGCCGTCGGCGTACAGGCAGCGGTAGCAGGCGCCGCCGCCGGCGCTGTCGAACACGGCGAGCTGGCCTTCGAAACGGATCGCCGCGCCCGACACCAATGGCTTGCGCGCGGCGACGCACGCGGCGTTGATCGCGTAGCGCGCCGGGAAGTTGTCGGTGCAATCGAGCACGATGTCGGCGTCGCGCACGGTGGCGAGGCCGGCGTCGGCATCGAAGGTTTCGATCTCGACATCGCGATTCAGCGCCGCGAGCTGCGCGCGCGCGGCGTCGGTTTTCATGCGGCCGACGTCGCTCTGCCGGTACAGCACCTGGCGTTGCAGGTTGCTCAGTTCGACGCGGTCGCGATCGCAGAGCAGCAGACGGCCGACGCCGGCGCCGGCGAGATGACTCGCCGCCGTCGCGCCGAGACCGCCGAGGCCGATCACCAGCACCGTCGAATCGCGCAGCAATTGTTGGCCGTTGACGCCGACTTCGCGCAGCACGACCTGGCGGCTGTAGCGGGCAAAATCGCTCATGGTCGTTGCCCGCCCGTCGCGCGTTCACGGTTTTCGAGATCGCGGCGCGTGGCGATAGCCGTGAAGCCGGCATCGGCGAACAGCGCGCGCACCGCGGCGCCCTGATCGCAGCCATGCTCGACGAGCAGCCAGCCGCCGCCATGCAGATGCGCCGCGCCGCCGCCGATGATCTCGCGCAGCGCCTGCAGGCCGTCGGCGCCGTCGCTCAGCGCGAGCAGCGGTTCGTGATGCAACGCCGCCAGATGTGGATCGCCGGCCGCGATGTATGGCGGATTCGACAGCGCGAGATCGAAACGCGCGTCGCCGAACGCCTGCCACCAGCGGCCTTCGCGGAAGTCGACGTTCGCCGCCAGCCGCGCGGCGTTGCGGCGCGCGACCGCGAGCGCATCGGCGCTGATGTCGCTGGCGCTGAGCCGCGCGCGCGGCCGCTCGCCGGCGATCGCCAGCACGATCGCGCCGCTGCCGGTGCCGAGATCGACGACGCGACGCGCCTCGTCCGCCGGCAGCAGCTCACACGCCCATTCGACCAGCAGCTCGGTTTCCGGGCGCGGTACCAGCACGGCGCCATTCACTTCCAGATCGAGATTCCAGAATCCCTGCGTGCCGAGCAGGTACGCGACCGGCTCGCCGTCGCATCGTCGCTGCGTCAGCGCCGCGAGCGGCGCGCGCCGACCATCGTCGAACGGCTCGTCACGGCGCAAACGCAATTGCGTGCGCGACAGTCCGAGCACGTGGCCGAGCAGCAACTCGGCATCGAGGCGCGCGCTGTCGCTGCGCGCTTCGATCGCCGCCTGCGTCCGCAGCAGGGCTTCGCCGATCGTCACGCGTCGCCCAGTTCGGCGAGCGCCTCGGCCTGCGCCTCGGCGAGCAGCGGCTGGATCACCGGATCGAGATCGCCGGCGACGACCCGTTCGAGCTGATACAGCGTCAGATTGATGCGGTGATCGGTGACGCGGCCCTGCGGAAAATTGTAGGTGCGGATGCGTTCGGAACGATCGCCGGAACCGACCAGCTTCTTGCGCTCGGCGGCACGCTGGCTGGCGTTCTTCTCGCGCTCGGATTCCGACAGCCGCGCCTGCAGCAGCGCCAGCGCCTTCGCGCGGTTCTTGTGCTGCGAGCGCTCTTCCTGGCATTCGACGACGACGCCGGTCGGCACGTGCGTGACGCGGATCGCCGACTCGGTCTTGTTGACGTGCTGGCCGCCGGCACCGCTCGAACGGAACGTATCGAACTTGAGGTCCGCCGGATTGATCGTGATCTGCGATTCCTCGACTTCCGGCAATACCGCGACGGTCGCCGCCGAGGTATGGATGCGGCCCTGCGCCTCGGTCTCCGGCACGCGCTGCACGCGGTGCGCG
>DASSVA010000139.1:0-2091 GCA_035706385.1 Solimonas sp.
GTCCTGACGCCGGCCTGCGCCGAACGGCGACGTTCGCATGTCGATCCGGCGACCCGCCGATCGTCTTCCACGGTAGAGTCCACGCATCCGCGCGGATCACCACCAGGAGAGAACGTATGTCAGTGCCGTATCCGATGACGATGTCGCGAATCGCCGCATTGCTGTGCGCATTCGGCTGCGCCGCCGCGCAGGCCGCGCCGGTCCGTTACGACATGGACCCGGCGCATACCTATCCGAGCTTCGAGGCCGACCACATGGGCGGCGTCTCGGTGTGGCGCGGCAAGTTCAACCGCACGCACGGCACGCTGACGCTCGATCGCGCTGCGCAGAGCGGCACGGTCGACGTCAGCGTCGACGTCGGCAGCGTCGATTTCGGCCTCGATGCGATGAACGAGAAAGCGACGTCGGCGGAATTCTTCGACGTCGCGAAATACCCGCAGGCGGCCTACAAGGGCACGCTGAGCGATTTCGTCGACGGCAAACCGACGCACGTGACCGGCACGCTGACACTGCACGGCGTGACGAAGCCGCTGACGCTCGATATCGATTCGTTCAAGTGCATCGCGCATCCGCTGTATCCGAAGCGCGAGTTGTGCGGCGCCGACGCGCTCGCGACGTTCCAGCGCGACGCGTTCGGCCTCACCGCCGGCAAGGATTACGGTTTCAACATGACAGTGACGCTGCGCATCCAGATGGAAGCGCTGCAGGCCGAATAAGCCGGGCAGGCTCCCATCGTCATTGCGAGGAGCCGCAGGCAACGAAGCAATCCAGTAACGCGCGACGCAAACGGTGTCACTGGATCGCCACGGCCGCTGCGCGGCCTCGCGATGACGGACTGATTCAGAGCTTCCCTACAGGAAACAGGGTCCGGTCTCGCGCACTTCGACCGTCGCCCATTCCGCGGCGGGGCATTCGGCGGCGATCGCCAGTGCCTCGTCGCGGCTCGCGCAGTCGAGCAGGAAGAATCCGCCGATCATTTCCTTGGCTTCCGAGAACGGTCCGTCGACCACCGCGCGCCGGCCGTTGCGCGACGTGACGCGCACGCCTTCGCCGTCGGCCTTCAGCGATTCGACGGCGAGCAGCTTGCCGCGCGCTTTCAGCTCGTTGCCGAACGCCACCATCCGCGCATAGACCGCTTCGCCCTGCTCGGCGCTGCGCCGCTCGCGCTGGCCGCGCGGCTCGACGATCAACAGGGCGTAGGACATGGCATCTCCTTCAGGAACGGCACGGTCGCATGCGGCGCCGGCGAGGCGTCGGATCGTCGCCAAGCGGATCGCAAAATGCAAGGCGCCCGCGCGGATCGTCGCAGGCGCTGTCGATCCGACGACGGCCCGTTCGTCGTATCGATGAACGCCGCGAACGCGGGCACGTCGCCCGCGTCGCGATGCCGAGACCACGACACGAGGACATGAGATGACACAGCTGAACGCTTACCTGTTCTTCGACGGCCATTGCGCCGAGGCGATGCGCTTCTACGAACGCACGCTCGGCGGCCGGATCGAAATGATGATGACGCACGGCGAGATCCCGGCGAGCGACCGCCAGCCCGGACAGGACGACGCGCGCATCGTGCACGCGCGCCTGGCCGGCGACGGCATGGTGCTGATGGCGTCCGACTGGATGGCCGGCCAGGCCTTTCCGGGCGCATCGGGGTTTTCGCTGTCGCTCGGTTATCCGACGGTCGCGCAGGCGCGCGCGATCTTCGATGCGCTCGCCGACGGCGGTGACGTGCGCATGCCGTTCGGCAAGACGTTCTGGTCGCCCGGCTTCGGCATGCTCGCCGACCGCTACGGCACGCCGTGGATGGTCAGCGGCGAAAGTGACTGAACGCGCACGTCGCCGCCGCCCGGTCGAGTCCGTATATTGCGAAGCCGATGAACACCGACTTCGATCCGGATACGACGAGCGGCGGCGCCTGCGGACGCGGACGCGCGCGCGGACCGGCGCCGCGCCGCGCATGACGACCGACCTCCGGCGCACGATCGATGCCGTCTGGCGCAGCGAATCGGCGAAGCTCATCGCCAGCCTCGCGCGTCTCATGCAGGACGTCGGGCTCGCCGAGGAGCTCGCGCAGGACGCGCTGGTCGCGGC
>DASSVA010000140.1:0-2107 GCA_035706385.1 Solimonas sp.
CTCGAAGGGCGCGGCATCATGCGCGCGCACATGAAGGTCCGCTTCGCCAACGGGGCGACCGGCGAGACCACCAGCGGCGGCTTTTCGCCGACGATGAAGCAGTCGATCGCGCTGGCGCGCGTCGCCAAGGTCACCGACGGCGCCTGCGAAGTCGAGATCCGCGGCCAGTGGCTGCCGGCGCGCGTCGTCAAGCCGCCGTTCGTCCGCAACGGCAAAGTTCTGATTCAGGAAAAAGGGCAAGGAGAAATCTGATGAGCAATGTTCCCGCGGAATTGAAATACGCCAAATCGCACGAATGGGTGCGGCGCGAAGCGGACGGCAGCGTGACGATCGGCATCACCGATTTCGCGCAGGGCTCGCTCGGCGATCTGGTGTTCGTCGAAACGCCGGCGGCCGGCCGCAAGCTCGGCAAGGACGAAAGCTGCGCGGTCGTCGAATCGGTCAAGGCGGCCAGCGACGTCTACGCGCCGATCGCCGGCGAAGTGACCGCCGGCAACGCCAGGCTCGGCGACAACCCGGAAATCCTCAACAGCGACCCTTATCAGGAAGGCTGGATGTGGAAGATGAAGCCGGCCAATGCCGCGGACATCGACGGCCTGCTCGATGCGGCGGCCTACGAGGATTTCCTGAAAACGCTGTGATCCGGTCGTGAGGTTTTCGCCTCACGCCTTCCACCTCACGCCTCACGCCAAGATGCCGTTCATTCCGCATACCGAAACCGATGTGAAGGAGATGCTCGCCGCGATTCGCGCGCCGAGCATCGATGCGCTGTTCGACGAGATTCCGGCCGCACTGCGCTGCGGCGTGCTGGAGCGCATTCCCGAAGGTCTCGGCGAGATGGCCGTGACGCAGTTGATGATGGCGCGCGCGCAGGCCGATGGTCTGGCGCTGAACTTCATCGGCGCCGGCGCGTACGAGCACCACATCCCGGCGGCGGTCTGGGAGATCACGACGCGCGGCGAATTCTATTCGGCGTACACGCCGTATCAGGCCGAAGCGAGCCAGGGCACGCTGCAGCTGCTGTACGAATACCAGACGATGATCTGCGGCCTGACCGGGATGGAGGTGTCGAACGCGTCGATGTACGACGGCGCCTCGGCGCTCGGCGAATCGCTGCTGATGGCGATCCGCGCGAACAAGCAGAACGGCTCGGGTGTGGCGCTGGTGCCGCGCGCGGTCAATCCGCTGTATCGCGACGTGGTCGCGGCGACGACGCCGGCGCAAGGCGTGCAACAGGTGTTCGTCGATTACGACGCGAAGTCCGGGCAGACGCCGCTCGCCGCGTTGCAGGCCTGTGCCGACAAGCCGACCGCGGTCGTCATCCAGCAGCCGAACTTCTTCGGCGTGCTCGAAGACGTCGACGCGATCACTGACTGGGCGCATGCGCAGGGCGCGCTGGTCGTCGCGGTCGTCAATCCGACGTCGCTCGCGGTGCTGAAGGCGCCGGGCCAGTGGGGCGCCAAAGGCGCCGACATCGTCTGCGGCGAAGGTCAGCCGCTCGGCGCGCCGCTGTCGTCCGGCGGCCCGTATTTCGGTTTCCTGACGACGAAAATGAGCTACGTGCGCGAGATGCCGGGCCGCATCGTCGGCCGCACCGTCGATCTCGACGGCAAGCCCGGTTACACGCTGACCTTGCAGGCGCGCGAACAGCACATCCGCCGCGCCAAAGCCAAATCGAACATCTGCACGAACCAGGGCCTGCTGGTGACGGCGGCGACGATCTACATGTCGCTGCTCGGCCCGGACGGGCTCGCACAGGTTGCGTCGGCGTCGATCGCCAACACGCGCAAGCTGGTCGACGGCCTGACGTCGATCGCCGGCGTCGAAGCGGCGTTCGACGCGCCGCGTTTCCACGAGGCCGCGATCCGTTTGCCGCGGCCGGTCGGCGGCGTGCTCGAGGCGCTCGCCGCGCGCGGCATCTTCGGCGGCTGCGATCTGTCGGCCGCGTATCCCGAACTCGGCGACACGCTGCTGGTCTGCGCGACCGAAACCAAGACCCCGGAACAGCTCGCGCGGTATCGCGACGCGCTGGCCGAAATCCTCGCTTGAACGACAGGAGAGAAACCCGATGGCAACCGTCACCCTGCATGGCAATCCGTTCAACACC